>JAIWOL010000128.1 GCA_020216925.1 Thiobacillus sp.
CCTTCGAAGGCAGAGCCGTCAGATTTACAGTCTGATCCCTTTGACCGCTCGGGAACCCCACCCAAACGAAGCGCGAGATTATAGGGGGCTTAAGGAAAGCCTGTCAAACACTGCCTCATACATTGAAGAGGAAATTCAGGACATCGCCGTCTTTCACGACGTATTCCTTGCCCTCTGCGCGCATTTTCCCGGCTTCCCTGGCGCCCGCTTCGCCCTTGCAGGCTATGAAATCTTCGTACGCAATCGTCTGGGCCCGAATGAAGCCCCGCTCAAAATCAGTGTGAATGACACCCGCAGCCTGCGGGGCGGTATCTCCCTTGCGAATGGTCCAGGCGCGCACCTCTTTCACGCCAGCGGTGAAGTAGGTCTGCAACCCCAACAAATCATAGGCTGCGCGAATGAGTCGATTCAGGCCGGGCTCCTCCCATCCCAGTTCCTTGAGGTATTCCGCCCGATCGTCTGGTGCCAGCTCTTGCAATTCGGCCTCCATGGCTGCGCATACCGGCACGACCGGCGCCCCCTCCTTGGCCGCATAGGCCATGAGGGCGTCGAGCATGGGATTGTCATGGAAGCCGTCCTCGCTGACATTCGCGACATACAGGGCGGGCTTCAGCGTCATCAGACACAGCGGTTTGATCAGCGTCAAGGCTTCCGCATCGAGGCCCGCTGCCCGCGCCGGCCGGCCTTCGTTCAGGGCGCCGACAACGGGCTTGAGCGCCGCCACCATTTTTTGGGCATCCTTATCTCCTGCACGGGCCGGCTTCTCAAACCGCGCCAACGCCTTTTCAGCGCTGGCGAGGTCGGCAAGCGCCAATTCAGTGGCAATGGTCTCGACGTCCGAGAGAGGATCCACCTTGCCAGCCACATGGATCACGTTTTCGTCGTGAAAGCAGCGCACTACGTGGCAGATGGCGTCCGTTTCACGGATGTTGGCCAGAAACTGGTTGCCCAGCCCTTCACCCTTGGAGGCTCCCGCCACGAGGCCTGCGATATCGACGAATTCGACAATGGCCGGAACAATTTTCTGGGGCTTGACGATTTCGCTCAGGCGAGCGAGACGTGGATCGGGCACCTCCACCACGCCGGTATTGGGCTCGATGGTGCAGAAAGGGTAGTTTTCCGCGGCGATGCCCGCCCGGGTCAGCGCGTTGAATAGTGTGGACTTGCCGACGTTGGGCAGCCCTACGATGCCGCATTTGAGGCTCATGACGTTTCCTGTTTGGGTTGTGCGGATGCGGGTTTGGGCGTTGTGTTGGCGCGCTGGATCGCAGCATGCCAGTCGCCCTTCTCGATCAACGGCCACAGGCGCAGCGCGCGCTCGATGGCATCGTCAATCTCGGCCTGTTCTTCCCGCCGGGGCGGTTTCAGGACGAAGTTCGCCACTTCGCTGCGGTCTCCCGGATGGCCGATACCGATGCGCAGTCGCCAGTAATCCTGGGTGCCCAGGTGCGCGGTAATGTCCTTGAGCCCATTATGCCCCCCCATGCCGCCCCCGAACTTGAGCCGCAGCTGGCCTGGCGGAATATCCAGCTCGTCATGGGCAACCAGGATTTCGTTCGGCTCGATGCGGTGAAAGCGCGCAAGCGCCCCCACGGCCTGTCCGGACCGATTCATGTAGGTTTGCGGCAACAGCATCCAGACCAGGCCCTGACGGCCGGCAATGCCGTGAAATCGGGATTCATGGGCCAGCGACATCCGCCAATCGCGCGCCAGACGCGTGCAAAACCAAAACCCGGCGTTATGCCGGGTTTCTTCGTAGTCGCGCCCCGGGTTTCCGAGACCGACGACAAGCCGAGGGGCGGGGGCTGTCATGCCGAGAACGCTGCGCGACCCCGGAACAGGACAATCCCGCCGGGTGCCGCGCGACCCGATCAGGCTGCGGGAGCAGCCGGCGTGTCTTCCGCTGCCGCACCCTTGGGCGCATTGATGGAAGCAACTGCGGGATTTTCAGCCTTGAGGTGCGCTACCAGCTCGACTCCAGCCGGCAACACCAGATCGTTGGCATGAATGGCATGACCCACTTCCAGCTTGCCCATGTCGACCTCGATAAACTCGGGCAGACTGCCTGGCAGACATTCCACGTCGAGCTCGTTGACGATGTGATGCGCCTTGCCGCCGCCAGTCTTGACGCCTGGCGCCACATCGGCGTTCAGGAAATGCAACGGCACCTTGACGTGAATCTTGTGATCCTTCTCGACACGCTGAAAATCCACGTGCAACACCTGCTGCTTGTAGGGATGCCACTGGGTGTCGCGCAGCAGGACTGGCTGTTTGTTGCCGTCGACGGTCAACGTCAAGACGGATGCGTGGAAGGCTTCCTTGCGCAGGGCGTGGTAGAGGGCGTTGTGATCCAGCTCGATCGGCATCGGCGCGGCGGCACCCCCATAGACGATGCCCGGTACCTTGCCGGCATGGCGCAGGCGGCGGCTCGCACTCGACCCTTGCGCTTCACGCTTGTAAGCAATGACTTCGATTTCCATGAAATTCTCCTAAGTTGCTACTTCTGAGGATGCGTCGCCAGACCGGCCAACGCATGAAAAAGCCCCCGCGACCAGGGGCATTCAATCTGCCCGCTATTCCATGAACAGCGAGCTGACGGAATCTTCGTTGCTGATGCGGCGGATGGTTTCCGCCAGCAGCTCGGCCACCGACAATTGCCGGATTTTCGTGCATGCGCGCGCATCGTCGCGCAGCGGGATGGTGTCGGTGACCACCAGCTCGTCCATCGCCGAATTGGCAATGCGCTCGGCGGCGGCCCCCGACAGCACGCCGTGCGTGCAGTACGCCATCACCTTTTTCGCGCCGTGTTCCTTGAGCGCGGCGGCGGCCTCGCACAGGGTGTTTGCGGTATCGACCATGTCGTCCATGATGATGCAGGTGCGGTCCTTGACATCGCCGATGATGTGCATCACTTTCGCCACGTTGGGCTTGGGACGGCGCTTGTCGATGATCGCCAGATCGCATTCCAGGCGCTTGGCGATTGCCCGCGCGCGCACCACGCCACCCACGTCCGGGGACACCACCATCAGGTTGGGATGGTTGCGCTTCCAGATGTCGCCCAGCAGGATGGGGCTGGAGTAGATGTTGTCGACCGGGATATCGAAAAACCCCTGAATCTGGTCCGAGTGCAGATCCATCGTCAGCAAGCGGTCGATTCCGGCGCCTGCCAGCATGTTGGCCACTACCTTGGCGGTGATCGCCACCCGCGCCGAGCGGGTGCGGCGATCCTGGCGCGCGTAGCCGTAGTAGGGAATCGCGGCGGTGATGCGGCCGGCCGATGCACGTTTCAAGGCGTCGACCATGACCATGACTTCCATCAGCGTGTCGTTGGTTGGCTGGCAGGTCGACTGCAGAACGAACACGTCCTTGCCGCGCACGTTTTCGAGGATTTCGACCATTACCTCGCCGTCGGAGAAGCGCGACACAGTCGCCCGCCCCAGATGGATGTTGAGATGGCGCACCACATCGCTGGCCAGACGGGGATTGGCATTCCCCGTAAATACCATCAGATTGTCAATGGACACGCGAGTCTCCGGCAATTGGGCGGGACAAGAACAAAAACAGCCGCCTTCCCGGCGGCTGCTCACTCAATTCGTGGCTGGGGAGGTAGGGATCGAACCTACGAATGTCGGAATCAAAATCCGATGCCTTACCACTTGGCGACTCCCCAACGAGCACTACCCGGCGCAAAAGTCATACAGGGGATGCCTGTCGAGACCCTGCGCCACAAAACCCCGCATCGACCCGGGCATGCGCTGCACAACCGCCTGCGCCGCACTTTCCGACTCGAATGCTGCAAATACACAGGCCCCGGAACCCGTCATGCGGGCATCGCCAAACTGCTTCAGCCACTCGACATGGCTGGCAACCTCGGGGTGCCGCGACATGACCACCGGCTGCAGGTCATTTCGACCCATGCCTGCGGAAAAGGGCGCTATTTTGAGGGGCGGCGTGTCGCGTGTCAATTCCGGCGCAGCAAAAACCGATGCCGTGGGCACCTGCACGGGGGGCGTCAAAACCACATACCACGCCGGCGCGACCTCCACGGGCCGCAGAATGTCCCCCACCCCTTCGGCAAAGGCGGTCTGGCCAAAGATGAACATCGGCACGTCCGCCCCGAGCTGCAAGGCCAGTGTTTGCAGATCGGCGCGCGTCAGGTTCACCTGCCACAGGCGATTGAGCGCAAGCAGGACTGTCGCCGCGTCCGAGCTGCCGCCGCCCAACCCGCCCCCCATGGGCAGATTTTTGTCCAGACGGATACGCACACCCGACCCCGGGGGGGCGTGAGCCTGCAACAGACGGGCCGCACGCACGCTCAGATCCTGCGCCTCGGGCACGCCTGGCACCTCGCCATGACGCGCGATCACGCCGTCGTCACGCAGCGTCAAGTGGACGATATCGGCACGGTCGATCAGCCGGAAAATGCTTTGCAGCAGGTGATAACCATCGGCACGGCGACCGACGACGTGCAAAAAGAGGTTGAGTTTGCCGGGGGCCGGAAAGCGATGGTTCATTCCGTTTGCCAACTGTCGAGAACCAGCCGTAGTTCGAGTGCGCCGCGAACCATGGACAATTTGCGCGGGCGGCCACCGGCGTACTGCTGGTATTCGACCGTCCAGCCGTCCTGCACGATCCGCTCGACGCGACCGGCGCCATCTCGCGTCACATCGGCTGGCCGCCGGGAATCGGGTTGCGCCTGCACCCACGAAACCAGTCCGGTGAGCGGCAGGGAATACCCCAACGCTTCCTGCATCAGGGTTTCGGCATCGGGCGCGCGCCGCGGCGGCTGGTTGGGCATTTCCAGCACCACTTCGCCCAGCCGGCGCTCGATGCGGGCCACGCCCTGACCGAGCGGAGTGGCCATGACGATCACATCCAGCTCCGGGCGATGCCGCCAGTCCAGATTGCCGGACAGGCTTTGCGTGTCGCTCCGGATGCCAAGTCGCCCTGTCAGCGTCCAGGCCGTTGCGCGGTCCGTTTCAACCATCAGGGGGCCGGGCGCAGTGGCGCAGCCTGCCAGCCACAAAACCGGCAGCCAGACAAACAGATTTGCCCGCATCAGGGCTTCAGCCGGCGCAGGGTTTCCAGCAGCACTTCGTTCTGGGGGTGGGTTTGCAGGCTGGACTGCCAGACCCGCCCCGCCTCGTCCCGCTGCCCTCGCGCCCACAGCACCTCGCCCAGATGGGCCGCGATTTCAGGGTCGGGACGGAGCTTGAACGCGCGTTCGAGGTATTCCTGCGCGCGCGACAGGTTGCCTGAGCGAAATTGCGCCCAGCCCATGCTGTCCAGAATGAAGGGGTCGTCAGGCGCCAGCGCCAGTGCGCGCTCGATCAGCGCCAGCGCTTCAGGCAGCCGGTTCGTGCGGTCGGCGAGGGTATAGCCAAGCGCGTTGTAGGCCTGCGCGTCGTCCGGGCGCAACGCCATCACGCGGCGCAGATCTGATTCGAGCACATCGAGGCGATCGATCTTTTCGGCCGCCATTGCCCGGTCGTAGAGCAGGTCGGCGGATTCGGGAAAACGTTTCACGCCTTCGTCCAGGGCGGCGAATTCGTCCGCGTGGCGCTTGGCCTGCCGCAGCAATTCGGCACGCGCCTGAATCAGCCGGACGTTCTGCGCCTCGTTTTCGCCCACCGTTCCCGCCAGCATGGCCAGTGCCGCGTCCAGCTTGTCGGCGCGCGCCAGCAAGGCGGCCTGACGGGCCCGGGCCGACACGAGGTACTTGCCCGACCCTACCTGCGCGTAAGCCGCCGCAGCTTCCTCTGGCTGCTTCATCTGCTCGGCGGTCTGCCCCAGGTAGTAATAGACGGCATCGGGCTCACGCGGGCTGTATTCCAGCGTCTGCGTCAGCAGGGCGCGCGCGGCGTCCACATCGCCCATTTGCAGAGACAGCAGGCCGGCAGCAAAACTGACTTCGGCGTTGCGCGGAAAATCCTGCGTCAGCCGCGTGAATTCCGCGCGCGCCTCCGGAAATTGGCTGGCGTTGACCAAGGTGCGGGCATAAGCCAGCCGGATATCGCGCGCTCCGGCATGCGCCGTGAGAAATTCCCGCATGAAGGCCAGTGCGTCGGCACGGGATGTCTTGGCAAGAATCTGCGCCCGCAACAGGGCGGCGGGTTCCCAGCCCGGACGCAGGCTGTCGGCCTGCTTCAACGCATCAATCGCCTGTTCGAAGCGGCCGGCGCCGGCCGCGGCCTGCGCCACGGCAAAACGCGCTTCGGGCAGGCCCGGGTAATCCGCAGCCAGCCGTTCGACCAGCGCCTGCGCCGCCTGGGTGTCGCGTGTCTTGCCCATGAGCGCGGACAGCTGCAGAAAACCGTTCGCGCTGTCCTGCCTGAGCATGTCGCGCAGCAGGGGTTCCGCTCCAGACAGGTTGCCTTCGTTGAGCAGCAGGGCGGCCAGCGTCTGCCGGGCACGCTCCGATGACGGTTCGACCTCCACCCACAACTGGGTGGCTTCGAGCGCACCGCTCTGGTTGCGCGCAAACATGGACACTTCCGCCGCACGGCGCGCCACGCGGGGATCACGCGTCTGCCGCGCCAGGTCGAGGTAGGTTGATTGGGCGATGTCGATGGCTCCCCGCTGCCCGGCCACTTCGGCGAGCAGGAACTTGAACAGCAGCTCCGGCGTAAGAGGCTGCTTCGGCCAGGCAGCCTTGGCCTGCGTCTTTTCAGCCGCGTTGTCGACGTCCGGCGGCGCAGCAACCGCGACCGGCGCGTCCTGAACGGCTACCGGCTGTGAGGCGCGCACCGGGGCCTGGCTACAGGCTGTCGCGAGCAGGAGAGCTGCGCAGAGAGGGAGGATCTGGAATGCTTTCATGTCGGGGGAGGCGATTGGGCTTGGCTACGATTCTATGCTTTCGAGCGCGCCCTGCAAGCAAGGTTCGCGGGCAAGCTAGAATTGCCGCATGCCAGAACTGCCTGAAGTCGAAACCACCCGCCTAGGGCTTGCGCCCGCCCTGACCGGACGCACTCTCCAACGTGTAGATGTTCGCAACCCCAGACTGCGCTGGCCGGTTCCGCATGACCTGCAAGCCCGGTTGGCAGGTCAAACACTGCGCGAGATCACCCGCCGCGGCAAATACCTGCTGTTCAACTTTGGGGAAACCAGCCAGATCGTGCATCTGGGCATGTCCGGCAGTCTGAGGCTGGCCTCGCCAGCCGAACCCCCCGGTGCGCACGATCATGTCGACTGGGAATTCGACGGCCACACCCTGTTGCGCCTGCGAGACCCTCGCCGCTTTGGCGCCGTACTGTGGACGAACGCCCCCTCGCGCCACGTCCTGCTCTCCCGTCTGGGCCCCGAGCCCCTGACGGATGGCTTCGATGCGGCCTATCTGCATTCACACTGCCTGCGCCGCAACAGCACGATCAAGCAGGTCATCATGGATGCCCATGTCGTGGTGGGGGTGGGCAATATCTACGCTTCGGAATCCCTGTTCCATGCAGGCATCCGCCCAGGCACCGCCGCGCGGCGGCTCACGCAGCCGGCCTGTGCGCGCCTGGTGGCCGCCATCCGCAAGGTGTTGAGCGCCGCAATCGACGCCGGCGGCAGCTCGCTGCGGGATTACGTCGCAACAGATGGCGAACTCGGCTATTTTCAGCTGCAGACACGGGTGTACGACCGTGCCGGCCTGCCCTGCAGGGTTTGCGGCACCACGATACGACGCATCGTCCAGGGTGGACGGTCTACCTATTATTGCCCCGCCTGCCAGCGCTGACCGGGTCGCGCTGCCCTGCGGTCGCATTTGGACCGATTTACACTTAATATGTCTTTGAATATCCGAGTCTTGTCTACAAGACACCTCCATGCCTTCCACCACGCTTGTCGATGAATTCGAGCATTACAGCGCCTGGCGCGACGCGCTCCTGGTGCGGGTGGAAGCTTTGCGCGACTGGCTTGCCGCGCAACAACTCGATGATGGCGAATCCGATCTGCGCCTGGCGCAAACTCTGAGCCGCCTGCAGGAGGACACGCTCAATGTGGCCTTTGTAGCCGAGTTCTCGCGCGGCAAATCCGAACTCATCAACGCAATTTTCTTTTCGGATTATCGCCAGCGCGTACTGCCTTCGTCTGCCGGCCGCACCACCATGTGTCCGACCGAGCTGTACTACGACCCGCGCCGGCAGGCGTCGCTGCGCCTGCTGCCCATCGAGACCAAGACACGCGCAGGCAGCATTGCCGACTTCAAGCTCGCCCCCGACGCCTGGACCGAGTTTCCGCTCAATCTCGATTCCGCAGCCGACATGAGCGCCACGCTGATGCGCCTTGCCGACACCATGCCGGTCGATGCCGACACGGCGCAAGCCTATGGGCTCATCAATCCTGCGGATGAAGAAACCGCACGGGTTCTGGCGCAAAACGGCAGTATTGCCATTCCGCGCTGGCGTCATGCCCTCATCAACTTTCCTCACCCCCTGCTCAAGCAAGGCCTGGTCATTCTCGACACGCCCGGACTCAACGCCATCGGCACCGAGCCCGAACTGACGCTTTCCATGCTGCCCAACGCGCACGCCGTGCTCTTCTTGCTGGCTGCGGACACCGGCGTCACCCGGTCCGACATCGAAATCTGGCGTCAGCACATTGCGCCGGTTCATGGCGCAAGCCGTGCCCGCCTCGTCGTCATGAACAAGATCGACGGCTTGTGGGACGAACTCAAAAGCGATGCTGAAATCGATGCCGAGATTGCCCGGCAGGTGGCCTCCAGCGCGGAACTGCTCGATCTGCCTGCCAGCCAGGTCTACCCGGTTTCTGCGCAAAAAGCCCTGGTTGCCAAAGTCAGGCGCGACGACGCGCTGCTGCAACGGACCCGCCTCCCCGAGCTTGAATCCGCTCTCAGCCAGGAACTGATTCCCTGCAAGCAGGCATTGGTCGCCGATTCCACGCGCGCCGTGGTGGAAGACGTGGTGGTCAGAACCACCGAGCTGCTGGAAACCCGGCTGGCGACAATCCAGGACCAGGTCGAGGAGCTCGGCAACCTGCGCGGCAAAAACCGCGACGTGATCCAGCACATGATGGCGCAGGCCAATGCAGACAATGAACAGTTCGAGCGCGGTTTGCTGCAGTTCAACGCGCTCAGGAATGTATTCGCAGCCCAGGTCGAAACCTTGCGCGGCCACCTGGGGATGCAGACGGTCCGGCGCGAAGTGAAGAAAACCCGCACCGCCATGGAAAAAAGCCGTTTCAGCACCGGCTTGCGCGAGTCCATGGCCACATTCTTCAGCCTGCTCAATGACAATCTCGACGCCTCGACCGAGAGCGTCCGGGAAATCCGCGCCATGATGACCGCCATGTATCAGAAATTCAGCGACGAACACGGCCTGGCCATGGTCAATCCGCCCGAACACAGCCTGGTGAAATACCGCCGCGAGATAGCCCGACTGGAGCGCATCTTCAACGAACGTTTCAACACGTTGTTCAGCATGCTGACGTCGGGCCAGCATCAGCTGACCCAGCGTTTCTTCGAGACGCTGGCGAGCAAGGTGGTGCAGGTATTCGAAATCGCGAACAGTGAAACCGAAACCTGGCTCAAGGCGCTGATCGTACCCATGGAGACGCAGGTGCGCGAACACAAAAACCAGCTCAAGCGCCGGCTGGACAGCGTCAGCCGCATTCACGCTGCAACCGAGACGCTCGACGACCGGATCGCCGAACTCGATGCCGCGATGAACAATGTGGCCGACCAGATCGAACAATTGGCGCGGATGAACACGCGCATAGCCGACGCATTGAATGACACGCCCGGCGACGCCCGTTACGCACGGTCGGCCTGAGGTCAGGCGTTACTTGCCGGCGGTGAGGCGCAGGAATTTTTCCTGCAACTGCTCCTTCGATTCGGGATAATCGGGGTTCAGCGGAATGCAGTCCACCGGACAGACTTCCACGCACTGCGGCGTGTCGAAATGGCCGACGCACTCGGTGCATTTGTTGGGATCGATGATGTAGATTTCATCGCCCTGCGAAATCGCATCGTTGGGGCATTCGGGCAGACAGACGTCGCAGT
>JAIWOL010000006.1 GCA_020216925.1 Thiobacillus sp.
TGATAGAGCGCGAGCTGGTCTTCTAAGCCTTGCTGCATGATTCCTTCCGGAAATCGAATGCAAAAGCCCCCGAGAACGGGGGCTTTTGCGTCAGTTGCGTCCCGATTTAGAGGCCACCGCCCAGTTCGTGAACGTAGACCGTCAAAACCTTGATCTGTTCGGGTGACAGACGTCCTGCCCAGGCAGGCATCACGCCTTTGTTGAGGCCACCGGCAATCACGTTGCGAATTGCCGCCACTTTGGCTTCGTCCCCCTGCGCTGCCGGGACATTGGCCCATAACCAGACCTTGTCGGTCAGGTTGGGCGCGCCGATTTCCTTGCGCCCTTTTGCATCCTCGCCGTGGCAGTAGAAGCAGGCAGCGGTTTCGCTGTGGAACAGGACATCGCCGGCGCGCGCCTTGGCGGCATCGTGCGCCATGCCGGCCATGCTCGCCACATAGTTGGCGAGCGCGTCGATCTGGTCGGCTGCCAGCACTTCGCTGAAAGCGGGCATGTAGCCGCGACGGCCCTGCATGAGCGTTTCGTGGATCTTGTCGAACGATCCGCCGTATAGCCAGTCGTCATCGGTCAGGTTGGGGAAAAAGCCGACCACACCCTGGCCGCCCGACTGGTGGCAAGGCGCACAGTTGTCGGCGAACAGCGCCTTGCCGGCGGAGAGAATGAAGCCATTCATTTCCGGGTCTTTGGCAATCTGTTCATACGACATGGAGGCGACCTTGTCGAAGTAAGGCTTCTGCGCTGCCGCCGCCTCGTTGAGATCGGCCAGCAGCAGGGCGCGGGTATTCCAGCTGTGCGTCTTGGTTTCGCCTTCGCTGTTGACATAGGTCACGTTGCTGACGCCGCCGATCCAGCCTTTGCCAAACGGCCACGAAGGATAGATCGTCCAGTAGACGATCGCGAACACGACCGTGGCATAAAACGTGTACACCCACCACGTCGGCAGCGGATTGTTGTATTCCTGCAGGTCGCCATCCCAGGCATGGCCAGTGGTCTGAACAGTCTGGGATTGTAGTTTTTGATCGCTCATTGCTTGTCCTTCGTGCCCGTCTCGTCGTCGAGGAAAGGGATATCCCGGTACGACTCGAGTTTCTGGCTCCGCTTTTTGCTGCCGTAAACGTAAATCACGATACCCATGAAGGTAACGAAAAATATGATCAGCGCGAGCGGCTTGGTGTTTTCGGGTTTAGAGAACCACAGCAGCCACTCCATAGCGCCTCCGATCA
The DNA here is from genome assembly GCA_020216925.1 of Thiobacillus sp. Taxonomy (GTDB): domain Bacteria; phylum Pseudomonadota; class Gammaproteobacteria; order Burkholderiales; family Thiobacillaceae; genus Thiobacillus. The sequence continues at coordinate 1,224 of JAIWOL010000006.1, forward strand.
GCGGTCGCTAACGAACGCGTCGTCACTGTACTTGCTGAAATCAACCATCGTGCCCAGCACTTGCAGGTAGGCCACCAAAGCGTCCATTTCCGAAATACCGGAACGGTCGCCGTCGTAGTTGCCGAAGTTGGCCTGCTCGACCAGATTTTTCTGGGCATCGGGAATGTGCAGCTGTTTGGCCACCGTCTCGCCGAATTTCGTGACGTTGGCCTCATATTCGGCCTGGGTCAGCGAGTACGGCACGCCGACCTTGCGCAATGCCTTCATGCGGCCCGCCACGTCGGAGATGTCGAGCGGCGACATGAGCCAGGGGTAATTCGGCATCACCGATTCAGGCACCATCGAACGCGGCGCGATCAAGTGCTGCACGTGCCATTCGTTCGAGTACTTGCCGCCGACCCGGGCGAGGTCCGGGCCGGTACGCTTGGAACCCCACTGGAAGGGATGGTCGTACTGCGACTCGGCGGCCAGCGAGTAGTGGCCGTAGCGCAGCTTCTCGTCGCGGAACGGGCGGATCATCTGCGAGTGGCAGGTGTAGCAGCCTTCGCGAATGTAGATGTCGCGGCCGCGCTGTTCCAGCGGCGTGTACGGACGCACCCCTTCGACTTTCTCGATGGTTTTATCGATGAAAAACAGCGGGGCGATTTCCACCAGGCCGCCGACGCTGATCGCCAGCATGGTCAACACGGCCATCAGGCCGATGTTGGTCTCGATCCATTCGTGTTTGAAATTGAAGTTCATCGTGCATCTTTCCGGTTGTCAGGCGTGCGCCATCTTTGCCGCCAGTTTGGCTTCGAGCGCTGCGGCCTCGCGCTTGCCCTGGCGGATGGTCATGAACATGTTGTAGGTCATGAGCACCGCGCCTGACAGGAAAAACATCCCGCCGATGGCACGCATGGCATAGAAGGGCATCATCGCGGCGACCGATTCGACGAACGAGTACTGCAGGTTGCCGAACTCGTCGAAGGCGCGCCACATCAGGCCCTGGGTAATGCCCGAAATCCACATGGCGACGATGTAGAGCACGATGCCGATGGTGGCTAGCCAGAAGTGCCATTCGACCAGTTTCTGGCTGTATACCTTGGTGTCCCAGAGCTTGGGCATCATGTGATACAGCGAGCCGAACGAGATCATCGCGACCCAGCCCAACGCGCCCGAATGCACGTGGCCGACGGTCCAGTCGGTGTAGTGCGAGAGCGCGTTGACTTCCTTCAGGGACATCATCGGGCCTTCGAATGTGCTCATGCCGTAGAACGACAGCGCGACGATCATGAAGCGCATCACCGGGTCGGTGCGCAGCTTGTCCCACGCGCCGGAGAGGGTCATGATGCCGTTGATCATGCCGCCCCACGACGGCATCAGGAGCAGGATCGAAAACGCAGCGGCCAAGGAGGACGTCCAGTCCGGCAGCGCGGTCCAGTGCAGGTGGTGCGCACCGACCCACATGTACATGAAACCCAGCGCCCAGAAGTGGACGATCGACAGCCGGTACGAATAAATCGGGCGGCCCGCCTGCTTGGGCACGAAGTAGTACATCATCCCGAGGAAGGCCGCAGTCAGGAAGAAACCGACCGCGTTGTGCCCGTACCACCATTGCGTCATCGCGTCCTGCGTGCCGGCGAACAGGCTGTACGACTTCATCGAGAAGAGGTCGACCGGCATCGCCAGGTTGTTGAAGGTATGCAGCAGCGCGGTTGCCAGAATGAAGGCCAGATAGAACCAGTTCGCAACATAAATGTGCGGCTGCTTGCGGCGCATGATGGTGCCGACGAACAGGATCAGGTAGGTCACCCACACCACTTCGATCAGGAGATCGATGGGCCATTCCATCTCGGCGTATTCACGACCCTGCGAGTACCCGCCCAGATAGGACAGCCCCGCGAGCAGAATGACGGCCTGCCATCCCCAGAAAGTGAAACTGGCCATGCCGTCCGAGATCAGACGGGTCTGGCAGGTACGCTGCACCACGTAATACGAGGTGGCAAACAATGCCGAGCCGCCAAAGCCGAAAATCACCGAGGTGGTATGCACCGGGCGGAATCGTCCAAAGGAGAAATATGGGCTGTCGAAGTTCAGGAACGGCCAGGCCAGCTCGGAGGCGATGTACACTCCAACAAACATGCCGATGACCGCCCAGACGAGCGCCATGACGGAAAATTTCTTGACGATGTCGAAGTTGTATTGCTCAACCCCGGAATAGGACGTGCTCGCCGCCATTGATCGCTCCTGATCGTTCACCAAAACACGGACGGACGCGGGTACGCCCGAACGCTGCGGAACAGCATATGCTTATATTAATAACTACAATATTATATGCCACTGCGTCATCATGTCGCAAGATAGAAGTGCTCAGGAGCCGCCGAGCAAGGTCTTCAAATCCTGGGCGATATCGTCCGGCCGGCTGCCGTAGGCAATGAGCAGACGAAGTTTTCCTTGAGGATCATAGACGTAGGTGCCGGCACTATGGTCTATGAGATAGTCGTCTGCGGCCTTGACCGCCGTTTTTTGATAGACCACCTTGTATTCGCTCGCCAGGGCCTTCAAGGTGGCTGCATCGGTATACATGCCCAGAAAGCGGGGATCAAAGGCGGGCACAAACTCGCGCAGCATCTCGGGACTGTCCCGCTCGGGATCAACGGTCACGAAAATGACCTGCACCCTGTCCCCCAACGGCCCCAGCGCACGCAGCGCCGCGGCAAAATCGGCCAGCGTGGTGGGACACACATCCGGGCAATAGGTGTAACCAAAAAAGATTGCGACGGCCTTGCCACGAAAATCGGCCAGCGTCCGCGTCTTGCCGTTGTGGTCGGTCAGCCGGAAATCCCGTGCAAATGAGGCACCGGTGATGTCCGTCGCCTTGAACACGGCAGGCGCAGGGGCGGGCTGACACCCGCCCAGCGCGAGCAGGGCCGCCAAGCCAGCCATGAGATGACGAAGCTTCACGCCTTGATCTGCTCGAACAGGCGGCCTGGCACATCCGCCAGCCGGTATTTGCCGGACTCGACCGCCTTGGCCAGTTTTTCCATCGTCGTATCCTGCAACAGGTCGAGGATTTTCTTTTTCACCGGGACCCAGCGGAAATGCAGCGGGCAAGCGGTTTCGTCGCTGCACTTTTTCAAACCCAGCAGGCAGCTCTCCGTGAACGCGGGGCCTTCGGTCAGCAGCAAAATCTCCATCAGCGTGATCTGCTCGCCGGATTCGCGCAGACAGAATCCGCCGAGACGCCCCCGGAACGAGAACAGCAGATTGCCTTTGGCAAGACTTTGCAGGATTTTCGCCAGATAGGGCGCAGGCACCCCAAGTTTGGCGGCGATATCCTTGTTGAGCACGGGTGTGGCGGTCGGCTGGGTGGCCATGTAGATCAAGGCCTGCACGGCATACTGGCTGGTTCGGGAGAGAATCATCTCGCGGCCCTGATGACAGGTGGGGCCTTAATATAAAATAAACCCGTCCGAATATCCAGTTAATATGTTCTTGCGGTTGGAATCAGAGGGGTACGGGTAGATGCCAATAATGATCCAGCAGCATCACAGCAAACAATAAACTGAGATACAGAATCGAGAACCGGAAGGTTTCCCTGGCCAGGGCATCCGAGTAAGCCCGCCACAACCGCCAACCGTAATGGACGAAACGCGCGCCAAGCAGCAAGGCGCCGCCCAGATAGACCCAGCCCCCCATCCCGGTAGCCACGGGCAGCAATGCGACCGCAAACAACAGCACGGTGTACAGCAATACCTGGAATCGTGTGTAGGCCTCGCCATGGGTGACCGGCAGCATGGGCAGTCCGGCACGGGCGTATTCGTCTCTGCGATATAGCGCCAGCGCCCAGAAATGGGGTGGCGTCCACGCAAAGATGATGAGAAACAGCAGCAGGGCATCGTGATGCACCTCGCCGGTGGCGGCCACCCAGCCCAGAACCGGGGGCATCGCGCCCGACGCGCCGCCGATCACGATGTTCTGCGGCGTCAGCGGCTTGAGGATGGCGGTGTAGATGATCGCGTACCCTACAAAGGTGGCGAGCGTGAGCCACATGGTGAGCGGGTTCACAAACGCATACAGCAGCAGCAGCCCGCCGCCGCCCACCACAGCCGAGAAAACGAGGGTCTGAGCGCTGGTGAGATCGCCGCGTGGCAAAGGGCGGGCGCGGGTGCGCGCCATGACAGCGTCGATCTTTTGTTCGATCAGGCAATTGAACGCTGCCGCCGCGCCCGCAACCAGCGCGATTCCCAGGGTGCCCGCCAACAGGGCAGACCACGCGGGCCAGCCCGGCACGGCGAGAAACATGCCGATCACGGCAGTAAAGACAATGAGACTGACCACGCGCAATTTGCACAGCGCCAGAAATTGCTGGCAGCGGCAGGCCGCCCCCTGCACCATCAGGTTTTCCAGGCTCATCTTCTGCGCACCCGAAAATTCAGCCACACCAGCGCACAGAGCAAGCAGGCGGCGCCCGCGTTGTGTGCCACGGCGAGCGGGAGCGGCAGACTGAGCAACACATTGCCGATGCCCAGCGACACCTGCAGCACCAGCAGCCCCCCGATGGCCAGTCCCAGCGTGGCGTAACCCGGTGCCCGCAACAGGCGCACGACCAGCACGGACAGGACAAGCACCACGACCCCCGCCATCAGGCGATGCACCCAGTGGATGGCGGTCAGTGCCGCCATCGGCAGCAGTTCACCTGTAGCCGTCTCCCCCAGTTCGCGATGCAGGGTGTAGGCATGCTCGAAATCCATGGGTGGCACCCACTGCCCCTGGCAGAGCGGAAAATCCGTGCAGGCAAGTGCCGCATAGTTGGTGCTGACCCACCCTCCCAGGGCAATCTGCACGACCACCAGCAACAGGCCGAACATGGCGGCACCCCGCAGGTGGTTCGCCTGGGCAAAGTAGGCGTGGCCCGACTGACCGCGCTCGCGCAGCCACAACCACAGCAGCAGCGATACCGTGGCCATCCCGCCCAGCAGATGTGCCGAGACGATCAGGGGTTTGAGCAGCCAGGTCACCGTCCACATGCCCAGCAATGCCTGAAAAATGATCAGCGCCAGCAGCAGCACGGGTAACACCGGGCCGCCCTGGGTTTCCCGCCGCAGACGCCAGCCCGCAAAGGCAATCGCCAGAACCAGCAGACCCAGCGTGCCCGCCAGGTAGCGATGCGCCATTTCCTTCCAGGCCTTGGCGTGCGAGACCGGGCCATGCGGGTCCTCCGCCAGCGCGGCGTCGATCTTGTCAGCGGCATGGTGCGGCGTGAGATGGCCGTAGCATCCCGGCCAGTCAGGACAGCCCAGCCCCGCATCCGACAGCCGAACATAGGCTCCCAGACTGACCACGCCCAGCGCGAGGATCAGTGTCAGCAGGATCAGCGTGCGGTAGGCAGACATGGCATTATCCGATCTGCGAGGCCTTGAGCAGCAGCTTGAGGTCTTTCATCATGCGTCTGGGTTCGGGATTGGCGGGAAAGCGCAGCATCAGGTTGCCCAGAGGATCGATCAGATAGATATGGGTCGTGCGGTCGCCGCCCGCGGGAAACTGGCCCGAAAAACCGGCATCGGCTGGCCGCCAGACATGCAGTCCGGCATGTTCGGCCAAAAGGCCGGCGTCGGGCCGGACCGCATCCTCCAGCACCCACAGCCGTTCGATGCGTGACTGCTCCTTGCCCTGTGCAATGCGCGTCTGCCGCATCAGATAGAGTAGCTGGCGGCAATCGGCATCACACGCACCGCCGCCCAGATGCACCATGACCCATTTGCCCTGCAATGACTCCAGGTCAAACGGTGTGCCATCCACCGAGATGCCGGCTGTGTGCGCCAGCGGGGCCACTTTGAGCAGCGTGCCGTAATTGCTGTGTGCCGCCGGGCGCCAGCCGAAGTAGGCAATCCAGGCCGCGATGACCGGCACCACGAACACAGCGATCAACAGGAGAAATTTTCCGCGTGAAGTCAGGGTCATGTTGTTGTCGTTTCATCGTCGCGCGCCGCCTCCGTGGGCGCGCGTCTGAGATTCAGCACCAGCCACAGGACGGCTAGCGTTGTCGCCAGACTGTACCACTGGAATGCATATCCGACATGGGTGGCCACACCGGTGTCGGGGCGCGGCCAGTCGCGTATCAGACCATCCGGCTGCGGACTCGTCTGCAACAGCAGCACAGGCTGAAGGGGCAGAGGGTACTGGGCGGCATAGCGTTCAAAATCGAGGTTTTGCCACACCCTGCCCTGTGGCGAGGCATCGCCCAGTTCGACATAGCGGCTGTGCGGCTCGACGGCACGCCCTTCCAGATGGACCGTACCCGCCGCCACAGGCGGATGCGGCAAGCGCGAGCGATCAGGACCTGCCGGCATCCAGCCGCGATTGACGAGGAGCGCCCGCACGCCACCTTCTATTCTGAGCGGCGTCAGCACATGGTAGCCCGCCCGGCCCTGGTATATCCGGTTGTCGAGCAGGATGGTATGGGCGTCATCGAACCGGCCTGTCACTTCGACACGGCGATCGAGCACGCTCGCCCGGTCTAGCGCCGCTGCGCCCACATGCACCGGCGGCTCGCGCATCGCCGCATCCACGCGCGCCTGCATCACGCGCTTTTCCTCGGCTCGGCCGCTCTGCCAGTTGCCCAGCCAGAGCGTCAGCAGAAAGAAGAAGAGTGCCGCCAGTGTCGGCCCCAGCGTGGGCGCAAACACCCGCCGACCGACGCGAATCCTCAACAAGTGCATGGCCGGGATGATCCGGTTAGACTGGGCTTTTGCCGCGAGCATCCTGCCATGCGTATTCTTGCCCTGCTTTTCATCGTCCTCATTCTGGCCAGTCTTGGCAGTGCGCTCTACTATCTCATCAAGGATCGGGGCCAGACCGATCGCACTGTCAAAATGCTTACCGTACGGGTCGTGCTCTCGCTGTCGCTGTTCATCCTGCTGATGGCGGGGTATTACTTCGGCCTCGTGCCTGCGAACGGACTGCGCTGAGAGCTGGCGCCCCGCAACAAAAAGCCGCCCGAGGCGGCTTTTTGTTGGCCGCCCCGATTTTCAGATCAGCCAGTACACCAGCACGAAGAGTAACACCCATACCACATCGACAAAGTGCCAGTACCAGGACACCGCCTCGAAGGCAAAGTGATGCTCCGCGGTGAAGTGGCCCGCAATTGAGCGCCCCAGTATCACAACCAGCATCGTGGTTCCGACCAGCACATGAAAGCCGTGAAATCCGGTGAGCATGAAAAAGGTTGCCCCGTACACCCCGGCCCCCAGCGTCAGCCCAAGTTCCTGATAGGCATGGATGTATTCGTAGATCTGCAATCCCAGAAACACGAGACCGAGCGCCACCGTGGCCGCCAGCCCCAGGATCAGTTGGCCGCGCGCGCCTTTCTTCAAGCCCCAGTGCGCCCAGGTGACGGTCACGCCTGAAGACAGCAGCAGCAGGGTGTTGATTGCAGGGATGCCCCAGGCCCCCATGGGCGTGAACTGGAATCCGTCTGCGGTAAGCCCCGGCCCGGCCGTCGGCCAGGTTGCCTGGAAGGCCGGCCACAGCTGCTGCATGGTCTCGCCTTCCCCCAGCCAGGGCACGGACAGCACCCGGGTGTAGAACAGCGCCCCGAAGAACGCCGCAAAGAACATCACTTCGGAGAAGATGAACCAGCTCATCGACCAGCGGTAAGAAGTGTCAACCTGTTTGTTGAAACGGCCCGCCTCGCTGTCGCGGATCACCTCGCCAAACCAGCCAAACATCATGTAGAACATGACCGCCAGGCCGGCCAGCAGAATCCACAGCCCGCCATCGATCTCGCGCATGGTCATGGTGCCGCCGACCGCCATCAACAGCAGCGCCACCGACCCCACGACAGGCCAGATCGAAGGCTGCGGCAGATAGTATTTATCAGTTTGTGCCAGGCTCATCTCATCCCCTTCCGTTGTTCGTTTTCAGGAACACCACTCATTACAGGAACCGTATTGCCAGATACACCAGCAGAAACATCGCCAAAACAAAAACCGCCGCGCCGATCAGACCGGCAACGATGACCTGCGCCGGCGTCAGGCTTTGTGCGTCGGCGTCGTAATCCTGCCGGCGGCGCACGCCAAAAAAACTCCAGAAAACGGCAAGCGCAGCCTTGGTGTTGCCGCCCTTCCTCACTCACCCGCCTTTCACGGCGCGTGCCTGCGCGCGCGCCTGGCTGCTGGTATCGAAAAACGTGTACGAGAGCGTGACAGTATGCAGATCCGCATCCAGCGCCGGATCGAGCACGAACAGCACCGGCATCCTGCGTGTTTCGCCTGCGGCCAGCGTCTGCGGGGTAAAGCAGAAACATTCGATTTTTTTGAATGCCGACGCCGCGCGGGCCGGGCCATAACTGGGTACGGCCTGTCCCACGATGGGCGCATCGCTGGTGTTGGTAACCTGATATTCGACCTGCACCAACTGCCCGGGATGCACCCTGATGCTGCGCACTTCGGGGCTGAAGCGCCAAGGCAGGGCTTCATTGATATTGGCGTCGAATTCCAGCGTCACCCAGCGGCTGGTATCAACCTGGGTGTTTTTTGCCAGGCTCTGTTCGGCGCCCTTGTTGATACCGGTCACTTCGCAAATCTTGTAGTAGAAGGGCACCAGCGCGAAGCCGAAGCCGAACATCGCCACCGTCGCGACGGTGAGCTTGGCGAGCATCTTGCCGTTGCCCGGCTGCATGGTCAGCGCAAGCCCGACAACACCGTGAACAGGAACAGTCCCAGCGCAAACAGCGCGAGCAGCGCGGCGGTCACGTATTTGCCGCCGCTGCGCTTTTCGCTCATGCCGGGCTCTCC
>JAIWOL010000007.1 GCA_020216925.1 Thiobacillus sp.
CTGAATGCGGGTGTTCATTTCACCACCGGCGCAGTTTCAAAGGTGTGATACGGCGCCGGGGATGGAACCGTCCACTCCAGCCCTTCCGCCCCTTCCCACACCTTGCTGCTGGCCTTTTCGCCGCCCTTGATGGTTTTGAGCACCACCCACAGGAAGATGAGCTGCGAGAAGCCGAAGATGAACGCGCCGACAGTCGCGATCTGGTTGAACTCGGTGAATTGCAGCGCGTAGTCGGGAATCCGCCGCGGCATCCCGGCGAGCCCCAGGAAGTGCATCGGGAAGAACACGATGTTCATGCCGATCACCGACAGCCAGAAATGCCATTTGCCGAGCGTTTCGTCGTACATGTGGCCGGTCCACTTGGGCAGCCAGTAGTAGATGCCGGCAAAGATCGAGAACAGCGCGCCCGATACCAGCACGTAGTGGAAGTGGGCGACGACGTAATAGGTGTCGTGGAGCTGAATATCGACCGGCGCAATCGCCAGCACCAGGCCCGAGAAACCGCCGATGGTGAACAGGCACACGAAGGCGATGGCGAACAGCATCGGCGTCTCGAAGGTCATCGAGCCTTTCCACATGGTCGCGACCCAGTTGAACACCTTCACGCCGGTCGGCACGGCGATCAGCATGGTCGAGAACATGAAGAAGAGTTGCGCGGCGGCGGGCATGCCGACGGTGAACATGTGGTGCGCCCAGACGATGAACGACAGGATCGCGATCGACGCCGTGGCGTAGACCATCGACGCGTAGCCGAACAGCGGTTTGCGCGCGAAGGTCGGGATGACCTGCGAGACGATGCCGAACGCCGGGAGGATGAGGATGTAGACCTCGGGGTGGGCGAAGAACCAGAAGATGTGCTGGAACATCACCGGGTCGCCGCCGCCGGCGGCGTTGAAGAAGTGCGTGCCGAAGTTGCGGTCGGTGAGCAGCATGGTCACGGCGCCCGCAAGCACCGGCATGGTCGCGATCAGCAGGTAGGCGGTAATCAGCCAGGTCCAGACGAAGAGCGGCATCTTCATGAGCGTGAGCCCGGGCGCGCGCATGTTGAGGATGGTGGTGATGATATTGATCGAGCCCATGATCGACGACAGGCCCATGATGTGCACGGCCAGAATCGTCAGGTCATACGAAATGCCGCCCTGGATATAGAGCGGCGGGTACATCGTCCAGCCGCCCGCGACCGCGCCGCCCGGCAAGAGAAACGACACCATCAGCAGCAGGCCGGCGACCGGCAGGATCCAGAACGCCCAGTTGTTCATGCGCGGGAACGCCATGTCGGGTGCGCCGAGCATCAGCGGCACCTGCCAGTTCGCGAAGCCCGAGAACGCCGGCATGATGACGCCGAAGATCATGATGAGACCGTGCATCGTGGTGAGCTGGTTGAAGAAGTCCGGGTGCGTCAGCTGCAGGCCCGGCTGGAACAGTTCGGCACGGATCAGCAAGGCCATCGAGCCGGCGGCAAACAGCATGATCAGCGCAAACCACAAATACATCGACCCGATGTCCTTGTGGTTGGTCGTCGTCAACCAGCGCATGATCCCGGTCGGGTGTGCGTGATGTCCGTGGTCGTCGTGGGCGTGTGCAGCATCAGACATGTCGGTGCTCTCCTTTCGGTGATTTATCGTGCGGCCGGGGCTGCGGCTTCACTGCCGCCACGTGCGGCGGCAATCTGCGCCGGCTGGGCGGCGTCGCCCACCTTGTTGTCCCAGGCATTGCGCTGGTAGGTGACCACGGCGGCGATGTCTGCATCGGACAGCTGCCCGCCAAAGGCCGACATGGCGGTACCCGGCTTGCCGTTCAGCACGATGTCGATATGCGCCTCGATGGGACCGGTGGCCACCTTGGACCCGCTGATCGCCGGGAAGGCGCCCGGCAGGCCCATGCCGTTGGCCTGGTGGCAGGCCGCGCAGTTTGTTTCGTAGACCTTCTGGCCGCGCGCGATCAGTTCCGCCGTGTCGAAGGTGCGCGTGTTGTCGGCGGCGGCCAGGTCGGCGGCACCTTTCTTTTTGGCCACCCACTTCGCGTAGTCCTCTTCGGACACCACCTCGACGACGATGGGCATGAAACCGTGGTCCTTGCCGCACAGTTCCACGCACTGGCCGCGATAGGTGCCGATCTTGTCGGCCTTGAACCAGGAGTCCCGGATGAACCCCGGGATGGCATCCTGCTTGGCGCCCAGCGCCGGCACCCACCAGGCGTGCAGCACGTCGTTTGCGGTGATGAGCAGACGCACCCGCTTGCCTACCGGCACCACCATCGGCTCGTCGACTTCCAGCAGATAGTGCTGGCCCTTGGCTTCCCTGTTCTCGATCTGCTCGCGCGGCGTGGCAAGGTTGCTGTAAAAACTCACGCCTTCATTGAGATAGTCGTAGCCCCATTTCCACTGGTAGCCGGTGATCTTCACCGTGAGGTCAGGGTTGCTGGTGTCCTTCATGTCGATAACCACCTTGGCGGCCGGGTAGGCCATGCCCATCAGGATCACAAAGGGGATCACCGTCCAGATCACTTCCACCGTGGTGTTTTCGTGAAAATGGGCCGCCTTGTGCCCCGCGGATTTGCGGTGCTTGATCAGGGCATAGAACATCGCCCCGAAAACCACCACGAAGATGCCCAGGCACACCAGCATGATCCAGTTGTGCAGCTGGAACACATCGCGCGCGATCTGGCTGGCTGGTTCCTGCAGGTTGTATGCGTAGTCGGCCGTTGCGGCCCCGCTTGCCGACAGCAAGGCCATCCATGCCCCCAGTCTGGTCCCGGTCTTCTTCATCGCGCCCCCGTCCTCTCCTGTCTGCTTGTTCGATTCATTCGGCCAGGTCGATCCGTCCATTGCGATCGTGCGTCCCTTCCTGGCACCGTTCAGACCTGCAGTTTGCTGCGGAGCGTGACGGCCAGCTGCTGCCGGGCGTCATCGCTCAAGAACTGACCTACTTCTGTATCGCGCCCGTGCGACCGCACATGGAGCCGGCAATTCCGCCCCGGCGCGGCACACTCGAGTTCGACACGCATCCACTGCCGGTTCATTTCGCGTCGACCGCAATGCCTGGCATGACGCCATTCAAGCACCACCGCGTCGCCGTCGATGGTCAGTTTTTCGTAGTCCGCTTCCCGTTCGCGCAAGGTATCGAACGCCCAGGCGAGAATGCCGATTTCCAGCCCGGCAAACGGAAGAACCGGCCAGAAACCCAGCGCGGCGAACGCCATCGCCACGCCAAAGCTCGCGCCCGCCAGCGCCCAGAACGCTAAGCGGGCCTGCGTGCGCGTCAGCGAACTCGGCGGACTGGAATGAAACACGAATGCGCCGGCGGATCCGCGTGCTGCGCCTTCCATGTCAACTCGTTCCATATCGGGAAGTAGACGGTGCGGCAATCTGTCGCAGACAGTATCGCGCTGCCGCCCGCGCAACACAAGCGGTACAAAGGTATTAACTTATTGATTTATATATAAAATATCGTTATTTCCGACTATTCTGAGATGCTAATCAAACCGGCAGGATCACACTGCTCTCAGATCGCGGCGCGAGCGCATACGGTTCCACGCCCAGGCAAGGCTCAGGCAGACGCCGCTGCAGGCTGGCCAGATTTTCCGCCACGTGCGACATCTGCGGGTCGATGCAGTTGGCCACCCAGCCGGCCCAGCGCAGGCCGCGACTGCGTATGGCTTCGGCCGTCAGCACCGCATGGTTGAGGCAGCCCAGCCGCATACCAACCACCAGCAGCACTTCGCCGCCCAGACGCGCGGCAAGATCGGCCATGTCGGCGGCGTCGGACAGCGGTACCCGCCACCCGCCCGCCCCTTCCACCACCACCACGTCCGCGCGCGCCGCAAGCCGGGCGTGCGCCGCCGCGATGAGGTCGATGTCGATGGCAATTCCCGCCTGCTGCGCCGCAATGTGCGGGGCAATCGCCGCATCGAACGCATACGGGTTGATGTCGGCCAGCGAGGCCCCGACATTGCTGGCTGCGCGCAGCGCAACCACGTCCTCGTTCAGCTGGCCGGGGGCGGCGCCGGCCGATACCGGTTTCATGCCTACCGCGCGGAGGCCCCGGGCCGCCAGCAGCCGGATGATTGCCGCCGCAATGCGCGTCTTGCCCACGCCGGTATCGGTGCCGGTGACGAAGAGCGTGCGCGCCGTCATGGCCTGGCCATCCGCCCCGCCCGGCGCGCGCCTATCTTCATCTGGATGACCTGACGGCCGTCGTCGCGGGCGAGTTTGTCGCCCGCCCAGGCATGGCCGTAGATGACTTCGAAGGTGGCAGGCAGGCGGCCTGCGTTGCGGTGGATTTCGTAAGCCGCTTCCAGCCGCTGCCACGCAGCCTTGCCGAGCAGCCCGCGACGGCGGTCTGCCGCTGTGTTGTGCGCCCCCATGCCCTTGATGTCCCGCATCAGGGCCTTGAGATCGGCATAGGTCAGGGTGAGCATGTCCATTTCCATCACGGGGTGGGCAAACCCGGCGTGAACCAGCATGTCGCCGATGTCGTGCAGGTCGGTGAACCGGTTGACGTGCGGCGACGCATCGATGCCGGCAAAGGCCGCGCGCAGTTCCTTCAGCGTATCGGGCCCGAAGGTTGCGAACATGAACAGTCCGCCCGGCACCAGCGCGCGGTGTATGCCCTTGAGCGTGGATTCGAGATCCTGCGCCCATTGCAGCGCCAGGCTGGACCAGATCATCTGCACGCTGTTGGTCCGCAGCGGCAAGGTTTCCATGTCCGCGCACACATAATCCACCGCCGCCGCGCCGCCTGCCAGCGGCCACAGCTGGCGGGCCCGGTCGAGCCAGCCCGGACGCGGAAGCCGTCGACGCGCCGCCGCCAGCATGGCAGGCGCAATGTCCAGCGCCAGCAGTGCTGCCTCGGGATAGCGCTGACGCAAGCGCTCCAGGCCGTAGCCGGTGCCTGCGCCCAAATCCAGCACGGTAGCGGGGTCGAGCTTGACGAAGTCGAGCCGTTCCAGCAGCCGATCGCACACCTCGCGCTGCAGCACGGCGTGGGCGTCGTACCCCGCCGCTGCCCGGTTGAACGCCCGCCTCACGGCGGCGAGATCCAGCGGATCTTCACGCATGGCAGAACGCTCGCACGGCATCGGCCACGGGGCCAGGATGCGACAGGTGGGGGGCGTGGCCGGCACGCGGCAGTTCGAGCAGCCGGGCAGCCGGCAGCCGCGCAGCCAGCCAGGCGCCCGCCGCTGCGGGGGACAGGGTATCGAGCCTGCCGTGCACGACCAGTACGGGCTGTCGCACCCGTGCAAGGTCGGCGCGCAGGTCGGTTTCGCGCAACAGCTCAAGCCCGGCATCGAGCGACGCCGCCGTCGGGGCCGGGGTGCTCGCAAGCGCGGCACGCAACGCCTGCAGCAGCGTTTTCTGGTCCTCGACGCCGCGTGTCTGCAGGCTCAGAAAACGCAGCAGCGTCGCCCGGCAGTCGGCACGCAGGGATGCGGCAAAGCCATCGAGTTCAGCCCCGTCCATGCCATGGGGCCAGTCCGCTGCGGCGACGAAACGCGGCGTGGACGCAAGCAGCACCAGACGAGCGACGCTTTGCGGATGATCCAGCGCGGCGCGCAGGGCGACCTGCCCGCCGAGCGACCAGCCCAGCAGCGTCGCGCCGGCTGGCAGCTGCCCGGCGAGGTCGCCGGCCCAGCCGGCCAGCGTGTTGTCGGCCACATCAGCGCGGCCGCCGTGACCGGGCAGCTCGAAGGCCTGCACCTGGCAGGCGCCGGAGAGCGCATCAACCAGCGCGTCGAAGACGCGGGCGTTCATGCCCCAGCCATGCAACAGGCCCAGAAACGGTCTAGACGACTTCATGCAGCGCCTCCATCAGGCGCGCCACGTCGTCGTCGCTGTGCGCCGACGAGAGCGTGATGCGCAGGCGCGCCGCCCCAGCCGGCACGGTGGGAGTGCGTATGGCCGGCACCAGCAGGCCGCGCGCCAGCAGCGCCCGCGACAGGCGCACCGCTTCGGCATTCTCGCCGACCACCCAAGGCTGGATCGGCGTGGCGGACGGCAGCAGATGCCCCCCCCGCAAATCGGCCAAGCCGGCGCGCAGGCGGGCGATGTGGGCCGTCAGCCGCATCCGTCGCGCGCCGCCCGCTTCGATCTGGCGCAGGCTCTCGATCAGGCTCGCCGCCAGTACGGGGGGCGAGGCCGTGGTATAGACGTAAGCTCGCGCAACATTCACCAGCCAGTCGATCGCCGCAGAATGCGCGGCCACCGCCGCCCCCGCCACGCCCGCCGCCTTGCCCAGCGTGGCGAGGTAGATCACGCGATCGCTGGCGCGGGCGCGGGGCGTGAGGCCGCCGCGCCCGTCATTGAGCACGCCAAAGCCATGCGCGTCGTCGAGATAGAGCCAGGCGTCGTAACGCTCGGCCAGATCGAGCAGGGCGTCGACGGGCGCACAGTCGCCGTCCATGCTGAACACCAGGTCGGTGACTATGAGCTTGTCGGCAGCCTGGCTGCGCGCGAGCCGGCCTTCGAGCTGGGCCAGATCCAGATGGCGATAACGCGTGAGCGTGGCCCCCGACAGCTGCGCCGCATCGACGAGCGACGCGTGGTTGAGACGGTCGGCAAAGATTTCGCTGTGCCGTCTGGCCAGCGCCGTCACCACCCCCAGATTGGCCAGATAGCCGGTGGAGAACAGCAGCGCCGCCGGCTTGCCGACAAAGCGGGCAAACGCCCTTTCGAAATCATGGTGAAAACGATGATGGCCGGTGATGAGATGCGCTGCGCCCGCGCCCAGACCGCATTCGTCCAGCGCACGATGCGCCGCCGCGACGAGCGCGGGATCGGCGGCCAGCCCCAGGTAGTCGTTGCTGCAGAATGAAACGACCGGCCGCCCGTTGACCCGGATGTGCGTCCCCTGCGCGCCGTCCAGCACCGAGCGCCGGCGCTCCAGCTGGTCGGCGCGGCGCGTGGCGAGCCCGAGTTCAAGCCGTGTCAGCGCGGCAAAACTCACAGCACGAACCAGATCACAAGGGTGACAGTCCCAGCGTATCGAACAGGCGCTGGTCGCGATCCCATGCCGGGTTGCCGGTGGTCAGGAGTTTCTCGCCATAAAAGATCGAGTTGGCCCCCGCCAGAAAGCACAGCGCCTGCACCGCGTCGCTCATCTGCTGCCGGCCTGCCGACAAGCGGACGAAGCTGCGGGGCAGGCAGATGCGGGCAACGGCAATGGTGCGCACGAACTCCAAGGGATCGAGCGCCTCGGTGCCAGCCAGCGGCGTGCCTTCCACCTGCACCAGGAGATTGATCGGCACGGATTCGGGTTGCGGGTCGAGCGCCGCCAGCTGCGCAATCAAGCCGGCGCGCTGGGTGCGCGATTCGCCCATGCCGACGATGCCGCCGCAGCAGACATGCAGGTTGGCCTGGCGCACACGCTGCAGCGTATCCAGGCGATCCTGGTACTGACGTGTGGTGATAATGTCGCCATAAAACTCGGGGGCGGTGTCGAGGTTGTGGTTGTAGTAGTCGAGTCCGGCTTGCTTCAGCTGCTCGGCCTGGCCGTCCTTCAGCATGCCCAGCGTGGCGCAGGTTTCCAGCCCCAGTGCCTTGACCTCGCGCACCATGTCGAGCACCGGTTCGAGGTCGCGCGGCTTCGGCCCGCGCCACGCCGCGCCCATGCAGAAACGGGAAGCGCCGGCGGCTTTTGCGGCTTTCGCCGCTTCGAGCACGTCGGCGAGGTTCATCAAGCCCTGATTTTCGACGCCGGTGTCGTAGCGCGCCGCCTGCGGACAATAGCCGCAATCCTCGGAACAGCCGCCGGTCTTGATCGACAGCAGGGTCGACAGCTGCACCTTGTTGGGGTCGAAATGCGCGCGGTGCACGGTTTGCGCCTGGAACATCAAGTCGGCAAAGGGCAGCGCGAACAGCGCATCGACGTCGGCCACGGATCGACACACGGCGGGTTGGGTCATGTCATTCATGGATGGCAACCTCTACGGTCAGGTCTTCCCATTTTTCGCGTGCGGCCCGCCAGATGTCGTACAACGCCCACGGCACGATGATCGCCACGGCCAGTCCCAGCACCAGCACCAGGCCGCCAAACCCGCCGATCAGGCCATAAATCGGCTGGCCGAAGACCACCAGGCTGCCCATCACCCCGTAAAAGCGGTAGCCTGCCCACTTGTTGTAATGCGCGGTACGCGGATTGGGATGATGCGCAATGCTGGCGTAGACGAAAATCGACGCGCCCAGCCAGATCATCACCGGCGGCAGCGACAGCACAAACGGCAGAAAACCGATCTTGTGACCGGCCAGCAGCTTGCCCAGCAGCAGCGCCGTTAGCGAGATCATCAGGGCCGCCACCGTGATGATGTTGAAGAGTTGCGCAGCGAAGCGGGCGGACGAGGCGGAGATGACGCGTTTGGCTTTCATGCCCGGATTGTCCGGGGGGCGGCCCTCTACTGTCAAATACTTACCGGGTAAAAATTGAACATCGGCTCAATTTTTAATCAGCTTGCCCCGCCCGCCTGCCTGGTGTGCGGCGCGACCACGCGCGCGCCCGTGTGCGCGGGCTGCCTGTCGGACCTCCCCTGGCACAGTTCGCCGCATTGTCCGGTCTGCGCCACGCCTACGCCGCAGGGGCAGGTTTGCGGAGCCTGCCTCAAGCGTCCGCCTGCTTTCGACCGTACCGTGGCCGCGCTGGTCTACCGCTTTCCCGTCGACAGGCTCATTCCGGCGCTGAAATACCATGGGCGGCTCGCCATTGCGCCCGCATTGGCGAGCTGCATGACCCCGGCGCTGGCGCGCGCGCCGCGCCCGGACGTGATCGTTCCCATGCCGCTGCATCCGGCGCGTCTTGCCCAACGCGGCTACAACCACGCTGCCGAAATCGCCCGCGTGCTGGCGCGCACGCTGGGAATCGGGCTCGATTTCGGCTGTTGCCGGCGTATCCGCGACACGCCGCCGCAGCAGGCTCTCAAACTGGATGCCCGCAGGCGCAATGTGCGCGGGGCATTCTCCTGCGATCCCGCAGTTGCCGGGCTGCACATCGCCCTGCTGGATGACGTGATGACCAGCGGCACCAGCCTGGACGAGCTGGCCGCCACGCTCAAGCGCGCCGGCGCGCGCGAGGTGAGCAACTGGGCGGTGGCCCGGGCGCTGCCGCCGGGCGGCTGACAGCGGCAGTACGGCTACCCGGGTCAGGCCGATTTCGTCGCTTTGGGCAAACTTTCTTCGAAGGGCAACGCCGGAGCGCGCGGCCATGCGTTATGGCAAGGGTGCCTGGCGTCCGGATGCGCAGGCCGGGGAAAACGCGCGCTCAGGGTTCGATGGCCATTGCGCGGATGCGCTCCTTCTTGCCAATGCTGGCCAGATACGTCGCCTCGCCGGTGTCCAGGTTCACCCGGAACAGATGCGTGCGGGTATCCCCCACCCGGCTGGCTGCAAGGTAGGCGCTGTTGTGCACGTCGGAAATATCGAACGACACGCCCGTCACCGGGCCGGTCTTGAGCGGCCCCACGGTGAACACCAGCCCGCCATTGGGCGACACGACCGGCTCGACGCCTTCACGGCTGCCCATGGTCACCAGCGTGCCGCGCGCGCCATCGATGGCGAAATTGGTCGTGAGCTTGTCGTTTTTCTGGTTGTAGGTGTAGGCCACGCCATTGATCAGCGCCGGCCAGCCTGCATGGACGTCGCCGGGCGCATAAACCAGGGCACCGTCGCGCTGCACGCCATCGGTCTTGGCGTCGTAATCGACCTGTGCGCCAGTGACCGGATGCGCGCGCAGATTGCTGCCATCGGCCAGCGCCACGCGCATGCGGTCCACCGTGGGATTGAAATCGAAACCGGTTTCGACCATGGGCAGGGCAAGCGGCGCATCGCCCACCGGCTTGGCGATGGCCGATTCGGTGTCCAGGGTATACAGCCGCCCGCTTGCGCCCAGCACGAACAGGGTGCCGTGCGACACCCGGAAATCCATGCCGCGCACATCTTCGTTCAGGCCGACGATCTTTTTGCGCTTGAGCACCTTGCCGGGCGCGCCCGCCCGAAAATGCAGCAACTCGCCGC
>JAIWOL010000069.1 GCA_020216925.1 Thiobacillus sp.
CCTCGTTGATGGCAAAAAGCGATTCGTTTCCGGGCGGCTGCCTGGCTTCGAGCCCCTGCGCCTGGGCGGCTCCCAGGGACAACACGCCGGCCAGCGCCAGCAAGGAAAAAAGACGCGTCATGACAAGCTCCACTGAATTGACATGCCGTCTTTACGGCGCGCGCGCGCAGCGCTTTAGCCTGCGGCGTCCGGGGGCATAGCGGGCGGAAGAGCGCCTCCAGCCCGGCGAACGTCAGATTTCCTCGACGGCAAATATGCGGCGGTGTTCGCGCATGGCGTAACGGTCGGTCATGCCGGCAATGTAATCCGCCACAGCCCGGGCGCCTTCCAGCGATTCGCGCGCTTGGTGCTCTGGCGGCAGCAGGCGCGCATCGCCGGTGAAGGCGGTGAAGAGGTCGGTGACGATGCGGGTGGCCTTGGCGCTCATGCGCTGCACCTTGTAATGGCGGTAAAGATGGCGCATCAGAAAGCGCTTGAGTTCGCGGTGTTCGTCCAGCAGGCCGTCGCTGAACGCGGCCAGGGGCGGCGCCGCCCGCACCTCGTCCAGGCTGCCCACCCCGGCATGGGCAATGTTGGCGCGCGTGGTTTCGGCCAGGTCGAGAATGAGCGTGTTGATCATGCGCCGTACGGTTTCGGTCACCACCCGGCGGCCGGCGAGCGCGGGGTATCGGGTTCGCACTTCGTCGAGATGCCGGGCAAAGATGCGCACCTCGGCCAGCTGGTCCACCGTGATCAGCCCCGAACGCACGCCGTCGTCCACATCGTGGTTGTTGTAGGCAATTTCGTCGGCCAGATTGGCAATCTGCGCTTCCAGCGAAGGCTGGCGCCTGTTGAGAAAGCGTTCGCCCAGCTCGCCCAGTTTCTCCGCGTTGGCCGGCGAACAATGCTTGAGAATGCCTTCACGCGCTTCGAAGGTGAGATTGAGCCCGTCGAATTCGGCGTAGCGCTCTTCCAGACTGTCGACCACGCGCAGCGATTGCAGGTTGTGCTCGAATCCGCCGTGTTCCCTCATGCAGGCATTGAGCGCGTCCTGTCCGGCATGGCCGAAGGGCGTGTGACCAAGATCGTGCGCCAGCGCCACCGCCTCGACGAGATCCTCGTTCAATCCCAGCAAGCGGGCCAGAGTGCGTCCGATCTGCGCGACTTCGAGGCTGTGCGTGAGCCGCGTGCGGAAGAGATCGCCCTCGTGGTTGACGAACACCTGGGTCTTGTATTCCAGGCGGCGGAACGCGGCGGAATGGATGATGCGGTCGCGGTCGCGCTGGAATTCCGAACGCGGCGCCGCCGCCGGTTCGGCATGCACCCGGCCGCGCGTCTGCGCGGAATGCGCGGCGTATGTCGCGAGTCCGTCCATCAGCGCGGCGCGGCGAGCACGCCGGCGAGCACGTCTCGCGGCACTTCGCCGGTGATGACGGCTTCGCCCAGGCGCTTCAGGAGCACGAAGCGCAGCTTGCCGGACTCTACTTTTTTGTCGTGGCCCATGTAATCCAGCCAGGTTTCCAGGCCCAGCTCAGGCGCCGCATCGGGCAGCCCCGCGGCCCGGATCAAGGCACGCGCGCGCGCCACGTCGCCCGCGGAAAGCCAGCCCAGCCGGCGCGAAGTCTCGGCCGCCAGCGCCATGCCCGCGCCGACCGCTTCGCCGTGCAGCCAGGTGCCGTAGCCCATGCCGGTCTCGATGGCATGCCCAAAGGTATGCCCCAGATTGAGAATGGCCCGGATGCCGCCTTCGCGCTCGTCCTCGCCCACCACCTGCGCCTTGATTTCGCAGGAACGGTAAATCGCGTGGGCAATCGCCAAGGCGTCGAGCGAACGCAGTCTGTCCATGTTCGCTTCCAGCCAGGCAAGAAAATCGGCGTCCCGGATCAGGCCGTATTTGATGACCTCGGCAAGCCCGGCCGACAGCTCGCGCGGCGGCAGGGTTTTCAGGGTGTCGGTGTCGGCGAGCACGGCTTTGGGCTGGTAGAAGGCGCCGATCATGTTCTTGCCCAGCGGGTGGTTGATGCCGGTCTTGCCGCCGACCGAGGAATCGACCTGCGACAGCAGGGTGGTGGGAATCTGGATGAACGGCACCCCGCGTTGATAGCAGGCTGCGGCAAAGCCGGTCATGTCGCCGATCACGCCGCCGCCGAGCGCAATCAGCGTGGTCTTGCGCTCGGCACGCCAGGTCAGCAGCGCGTCGAAAATCAGGTTAAGGGTTTCCCAGTTCTTGCAGGCCTCGCCGTCCGGCAGCACGATGGGGTGGACCGCCACGCCGGCGGCCGTCAGCGTCTGCGTCAGCCGTTGCAGATACAGCGGCGCAACCGTGGTGTTGGTGACTACCGCCACGCGCTTTTGCGCCAGATGCGGCAGCATCAGGTCGGCGCGATCGAGCAGTCCCGCGCCGATATGGATGGGGTAGGAACGGTCGCCGAGTTCGACGCTGAGGGTTTGCATGGCGTATCGAGGCCGCATTCGGGCAGGGTTGGGGGCTTGCGCGATTATACTCATCGCCTGTCGGCCGCTGGCACGGCTTTCGCTCATGACGCCGGAAGTCTGCGTTTTTCGTCCGGCACGCCTTCATTTAAACGAATACCCGCCACCCCCCTCGATTTTTCGACACTCCCATGCAGGCCAGTCACCACTGCGGCATCCCGGTCGCACCCGTCCCGCAAGCCGCCATCGGTATGCATTTTTCGCATGCCGGCGCATGCCCGCGCGCGGCCCGTCGCGCGCGCAGGCCGGCCGCATGAGCGCCGCCCCCGCAATGCGGCGCGGCATCGCCTGGATCTTTGCCGGCAACACCGGCAGCCAGATCCTTGCTTTCGTGTTCGGCGTGGCGCTGGCAAGGCTGCTCGCTCCGGAAATTTTCGGGATGCTGCTCACCATCCAGATTTTCACCGGGCTGGCGGGTTTCGTCTCCGGCGCGGGCATGGGGCAGGCGCTGGTCCGCGCGAAAGAAGCCTCCCGGCACGATTACGACGTCGTCTTCACCCTGCAACTGCTGATCGGCCTGGCCATTTACGCGTTCTTTTTCTTCACTGCCCCCTGGTTCGCGCGCTGGTACGACACCCCCCTGTACGCCGACCTGCTGCGCGTGTCCGCGCTCAGCTTCCTGCTGCGCCCGTTCAACAATATTCCGGCGAGCATCCTCTACCGCGCGCAGCAATACCGCACCCAGGCCCTGTTCAACATCGCGTCCCTGGTATTTTCGAACGGCTTGAGCATTGCGCTTGCGCTTGCCGGCTTCGGCGTCTGGAGTCTGGTATTGAGCGGCGCGATCGGGCCGCTCGCGACCATCCCGTTTCTCATGGCGATCGCCCGCTGGCGGCCCCGGCTATCGTTCGATTTCGCCCGCGCACGCGAAATCGTGCGTTACGGCCTGCTGGTCACAGCCAACGACCTCGTCAACTACCTGCGCAACCAGGCGAGTGTGTTCATCCTGTCCCGCACCCTCAACCCGGCGAGCGTCGGCCTCTACAACAAGGGCGACAGCCTGGCGCGCATGCCGCACCTGTTCATCACCGGTTCGGTCTACCACGTGCTGTTCCGCTCGCTCGCCGCCGAGCAGGACAACCTCGACAAATGCCGTTACCTGTTCTACCGCAGCATCGCCCTGGTCGGGGTCTATGCCACGCCGTTCTATGTCGGGCTGGCCTGGCTCGCGCTTCCGCTGGTGCGCGGCGTGTACGGCGAAGCCTGGGCGCCGGCGGCGCTGCCGCTGGCCCTGCTGGCGCTGGCCTCGCCGTTCTGGCTGATCGATAACCTCTCCGGCGCGGTGCTCGCTGCACACAACTGGCTGAATCGCGAACTGCCGGTCCAGATCGCCGCACTGGTGTTGCTCGTGGCGAGCGTCTGGGTGGGCACCCGGTATGGCCTGGCCGGCGTCGCGGCTGGCGTCGTGCTCACCGCCGTTTTCAGCGGGCTCGCCCTGCACCGTCTGGCCATCCGCTGCCTGAAGTCGCGCTGGCGGGATTTTGCCGTCGCCCTGATGCCTGCGGCGCTGCTCAATGGCATACTGGCGCTGACCTTGTATCTCGCGGACATGGCTTACACGGGTATGCACGACCTTGTCTACGTCGCCGCGATGGCCTGCACCGGCGGCGCGGTGTACGGGCTGAGCTTTCTCTATTTGCCACTCGCCGCCCTGCAAACCGAGCAGATACGCTGGAAGGACAGGCTAGGCCTTTTGCGCGCCACATCATGAACCGAACCGATCCCGTTTCCTACCTGCTGCATCGTGCCGGCCGCGCGCACGGCCCGCTCATGCTCATGTATCACGCGGTGGCAGCGGGAAAGGGGGCGCCAGACTGGCCATGGGCCGTGTCGATGCAGCGTTTCCGCGCCCAGCTCGATTTTCTGGCGGATGCCGGCTACCGCACGCCCACCATGCGCCAACTGCTCGAATCGCCCGAACGTTTCGCCGGCGGGCGTACCGCAGTGATCACCTTCGACGACGGCTACGTCGACAACTTGTATGCCTGCGAAGCGCTTGTCTCCCGCAGCATGCACGCCTCGTGGTTCGTCGTCTCCGGTTCGGTCGGCCGCGAGCCCGCCTGGCCGGACGACGGGCGACCGCGCGGCCGCATGCTGAACGCCGCCGAACTGCGGGAAATGCATGCCGCCGGCATGGAAATCGGCTCGCACACCGTCAGCCACGCCCGTCTCACCGAAGTCGACGACGCCAGCCTGCACACCGAACTGGCCGGTTCCCGGCGCCAGCTCGAAGATGCGCTGGGCCAGCCCGTCACCAGCTTCGCCTACCCCTACGGCGCCTGGGACGCGCGTTGCGCGAACGCCGTCGCCGCAACGGGCTATGCCGCCGCCTGCACCACCCGCACCGGCTGGGCGCTGCGCGACGGCGATCCCTATCGCCTGCGCCGGCTCACCGTATTCAATGTCGACACCCCCGGCAGTTTCGCGCGCAAGCTGGCCTACGCCAGCCATGCGGTGTCCTGGCCGGAACTCGGCCGCTATTACGCCGGATCGCTGTTGCGACGGTTTCGCGGATGACGACATGGCGTATACCATGCCCGCCTGTATCTCCCTCGCCGTAGGCGCAGCGCCCAGGCATTGCGGCGCAGCGGTGGCGGGCGTGCACGGCTGGCGCCGCCCTCTTGAATCGACGCCTGCGCGCGCGGCCCGGCCTGGCGGTGCGGCAGGAAAGCGTGTCGACACCCCACAAAATATCCGCGCCCGGCCGATATCTGTTTTTTTTTGATGTTGCAAGGAATCCGACCTCAAGCTGGCAGCGTTTGCCCACTGCCAGCGCGATTTACAGAACCATGACTTCTTCCCCCATTTTCATTTTCTCTTCGAGTTGGCGATCCGGCAGCACCCTGATGCAGCGTTTCGTTACGGCAAGCGGCGAAGCCCTGGTATGGGGCGAGACCGGCGGCGCGCTGAACAGCCTCGCAGAAGCCCTGCGCGGCTGGGAAAAAATCGGTGCGGACAGCACCTTGCGTTTCGATCACACGCTGGGCGGCGGCGGCGAATCCGCTTACCGAACCTTGCTCGCCACGCCGCGCGCGGAGCATGCCAAACTCTGGATCGCCAACCTGACACCGCCCTACCTCGAAATCCAGACAAGACTGCAAGGTTTGCTGGAGGATATCTATGGCAGCCGGGCGCGCGCCCTGGGCTATGGCCGCTGGGGCATCAAGGAAACGCGCTGCGACCTGGAAACGGCCCGCCGGCTCAAGTTGATGTACCCCGACGCGCGCTTCGTGTTTCTGGTGCGCAACCCCATCGCCGTCATGACTTCGATCAAGCGGCGCTACTGGATGGAACGCCCTGCCGGCTATCGCACCCTGCGCTATTTCGCCCTGCACTGGCTGCACCGCAGCCGCCAGTTCAGGCAGGCCGGCTTCGGTTTCACCGTTCGCTACGAAGACTTCGTGCGGGATGCAGCCTTGCGCGCCCGTCTGCTTGAGCATCTCGGCATCGAGCACGCCCCGCCCGACGATTTCGTCGCCACCAGCCGCGTGGACTGGGAAACCCGGGACACCCGATCGCTGACGCTTTACGAACGCCTGCTGCTGCGTGCCTGGCTAGGCCACGAGATGCGCGAATGGGGCTACTGAGACCATGCGCGTTTCCATCGTCATGCCTTGCCACAACGCCGCCGGTCACCTGCCGGCCAGCGTCGCAAGCGTGCAGGCGCAAACCCTGGGCGGCTGGGAGCTCGTCGCCATCGATGACGGCTCCACCGATGCGACGCTGGCCTGGCTGCGCGCGCAGACAGACCCGCGCATTCGCGTTCTGACACAACCCAACCGGGGGGTGTCGGCTGCGCGCAATGCGGGGGTGGCCGCGGCCACCGGAGACTATCTGGCTTTTCTCGACGCTGACGACACCTGGGCGCCGGATTTTCTGCAAAAGATGCTGGCGGCGCTGGAGGCAAATCCGGCAGCCGTGCTGGCCTACTGCGGCTGGCAGAACGTCGGCCTGGCGGGCGGGCGGGGCGCGCCCTTCATCCCGCCCGATTATGAAAACGCACACAAAGCCGAAACCCTGTTCGCCGGCTGCCGCTGGCCGATTCATGCCGCCCTGGCAAAGCGCGAGGCGATCGAAGCCGCCGGCGGCTTCGACCCGATGCTGACGCATGCCGAGGACTATGCGCTGTGGCTGCGTCTGGCCCTGGCCGCGCCCATCGTGCGCGTGCCCGAAGTGCTCGCTTGCTACCACTTTCATGGCGTCGCGCAGGCTTCCGCCAACCGCGGCCGCGCGGCGCTGCAATTCTGGCGGGCGCAGCGGCGTTTTCTTGCGCAGCACCGCCAGCTTGCCGCGGCGCTGGGCGCCCGCCGCGCCCGTGCGCTGACCACCGGCGAACTGCTGCGCAAGGGTTACGAATGCTACTGGCAGCGCGACCTTGCCGCCGCGCGCGCAATTTTCCGCGTCGTCATGCAACAGGCTTATGGCACACTCCGCGACTGGCGCTACATGCTGCCGGCCTGGCTGCCAGAATCGTGGCACCGCGGCCTGATCGCCAGAAGAAACCGATAATCCAACCGATAGTCAGGGACGGAATTGCATGGACGTTTTCGATCCGTTACGCGTCACGGTCGTCATGCCCTGCTGGAACGCGGCCGCGTTCGTTGATGAGGCGGTGCAGTCCGTGCTGGCGCAGACCTATCCGGATGTCGAACTGATCGTCGTCGACGACGGCTCGACCGACGACTCGGCCGCCCGCGTCGCCGCGCTGGCTGGCGCCGCGCCCGGAAAAATCGTGTTGCTGCACCAAGACCGTTGCGGCCCCTACGCCGCGCGCAACCTGGGGCTTGCCCGGGCCAGCGGCAACTTCATCGCCTTTCTGGATGCCGACGACACATGGCATCCGGCGGCGCTCGAAAAAATGCACGCCGCCCTCGTCGATACCCGCGCGGACCTTGCCTACTGCGGCTGGCAAAATGTGGGGGCGGCGGCCACCGAGACGCAGCCGCACATCCCGCCCGATTACGCCGCCCTGGATGCTTCCGCCCGGTTTCTCCGCGCCTGTCCCTGGCCGATCAACGGCGTGCTGATCCGCCGTCAGCTTCTCGACAGCCTGCACGGATTCTCGGAACGCCTGCCGACGGCGATGGATTACGACCTGTGGCTGCGCATGCTCGCTGCCCAGCCCACCGTGGTTCGCGTTCCCGAGACGCTGGCTTTCTATCGCCACTACCCGCGCGGCGCGGCGCGCATCCCGCGCTGGCGGCAGACATTCGACGCGGTTGCCGTGCGCGAGGACTTCGTGCGCCGCCACCCGGCGCAGGTGGCCCACCTGCCGGCCGACACGGTGCAAGACCTGGTGTACGGCTCGCTGCTGGAGGAAGCCTATCGCTGCCACTGGCGGCGCGATACCGACTCGTCGCGCCGCCTGTTCCGGCGCGCTGCGCGCAAGTGCCGCTGGCGGGCGGCGGACGCGAAGTACCTTCTGGCAAGTTTCTTGCCTGCCCCGCTCTTCGACGGGCTGATCCATTTCGTCGATGCCCGCCGCAACTCGCGCAACGCGCCGCCGATTTCATGACTCCGCTTACCGTCGCCTTCTGCACCTACAACCGTGCCGACCGCCTGCCCGGGCTGGTGGCGGCGCTGCGCCAACAGCGTGCGCCGCTGCCCTTCGACCTGCTTGCCGTCGACAACGCCAGCACCGACGCCACCCGCGCGGTGCTCGATGCACTGGCCGCCGAACCCGGGGCGGCGCTGCGGGTGGTGACCGAAAGCGAACAGGGCATCGTCCCGGCGCGCAACCGCGCACTGGCCGAATCGCTCGACCGCGACTGGCTGGTCTTCATCGACGACGACGAATTGCCCGCGCCCGGCTGGCTCGCCGCCGCCTGCGATGGGTTTACCCGCGAAGCCGCCGACTGCGTGGGCGGACACATCGAGATCGACTACGGCACGGCCGCGCGGCCGCGCTGGCTCGACGACGAAATCGCGGCGTTTCTCGGCCGTCTCGATCACGGCCCGCAAGCCTTCTGGATCGAAAGCGATCGCACGCCCCTGTGGAGCGGCAATACCGGCTACGCCATGCGCATATTCCGCGAAGCGCCGGCGCTGCGTTTCGACGCCCGCTACAACCGCGCCGGCACCGGCGTCGGCGGCGGCGAAGACGCGATGATGTTCCGTTCCCTGCTGGCCCGCGGCGCGCGCATGCGCTATCGCCCGGACATGCGGATTTACCACGGCGTCGATCCCTGGAAGCTGCGCCGCGCCTATTTCCTGCGCCTGCACTATCAGGCGGGCCTGCGCGCGGGCCGCTACGCCCTGCCGGACTATCCGCGCACCTGTTTTGGCATGCCGCCCTTTCTGCTCGGCCAGGCCGCGCGCCAGTTCGGGCACGCGGCGGCCTTGCACCTGGGCGGCCGCCCCGGCGCACTGCGGCAGGCGATGAATGCCGCACACGCGCTGGGCTGCGCGGTCGGCTACCGGCGCCGCGCATGAACACGCTCACCGTACTCATCTGCACGCACAACCGGGCCGAGCTGTTGATGCGCGCCCTGGCCTCGCTCAACGCCGCCCGGCGGCCCGCCCTGCCGGTGCGCATCCTGGTCGCCGCCAACGCGTGCAGCGACGACACCGGCGCCCGGCTCGACGCTTACCGTGCCGAACAGACGGCGCGCGGCTGGCTGCCGCTGGAATGGTTCGAAGTCCCCACGCCCGGCAAGTCGCACGCGCTCAACGCCGCCATTGCCCGCATCGAGACCACGCATGTCGCCTTCGTCGACGACGACCACCGGGTCGATGCCGGCTATCTCGCCGGGGTCGAGGCGGCGCTCGACGCCTGGCCAGACGCCGGTCTGTACTGCGGGCGCATCCTGCCCGACTGGGACGGCAGCGAACCCGCCTGGGTGCACGACGACGGGCCTTACCGCATCTATCCGCTGCCGGTGCCGCGCTACGACCAGGGCGACGCGCCCAAACCCATCACCGCCGACGAAGGCCCGATCCCCGGCGGCGGCAATCTCGTCCTGCACCGCCGCGTCTTCGACCTCACCGGGGCATTCTCCACCGAGCTCGGCCCGCACGGCCACGATCTCGGCGGCGGCGAGGACAGCGAATACGTCCTGCGCGCGCTCGAACGCGGCGAGCGCTGCCAGTATTCGCCCGCCATCGTGCAGCACCACTACGTCGACAACGAACGCCTCCGCCTGGCCTACCTGCTGAAGAAAAGCTATCAGCGCACCCGCTCCACCTCTCGCATCCACGGCGGCGGCGGCGTGCCGTTGTTCATGTGGCGCAAGCTCGCGGAATACGCGTTCCACAGCGTGTTCAGCCTGGGCTGGGCCAAACGGCGCTTCTACTGGGTGCGGCTGGCGGCGGCGGCAGGCGAGGTGCGCGGCCGCGGCGAATCGGGTTACCGTGGCAAACGCCTCGACCTGCCGGCCGACGCCGGCATGATCGGCGCCGGCATCGCCGCGCTGCTGGTAGTGGCGAGCGCGCTCATCGCCTGGGGCTTCGGCGGCGAAATGCGCGCGCCTTTTCTTGCTGCCGCGGCGGCCCCGGCAGCGCTGGGCGCACTGGCGCTGCTGGCGAAATC
>JAIWOL010000129.1 GCA_020216925.1 Thiobacillus sp.
CTCGCTCGATTTCACCCAGACCGGCCCGCGCATCCGCGAGGAAATCCTCACCCACTATCGCCGCTATACCCTCTTTGCGCTGGCGCGGCTGACGCTGGCGGCGTTCGCGATTCTGCTGTGGCTCGCGGGCATCGGCGTCGCCGCCTATTCCGCCCTCGCCGCGCTCTTCGATTGGCGCTGGTCCGGCCTCGCCGCGGGCGCCGCCGGACTGCTGGCCATACTTGCCGGTTTCCTGTTCCAGCTGTTGTGGAAACTGCGATTCAATCCGGGCCTGCTGGTGGCGTCCATGCACTACCGCATGAGCCGCCTCTACCCCGTATGGCACTGGGCTACCCCGGCGCGGCTGCACGCGATCCGCGGCCTTGGCGCCGGCCTCTTGGCCGTGCTGTTCGCCGCCGCGCTGTGGCGGCTCGCGCTGGCGCAGCGGCTCGACGACTTGGTCGCGCTGGCCGCTCTCGTGCTGTTTTATGCCAGCAGCCTGATCTGGGCGAGCTGGCAGCCCGAAGCGCGGCCGTCGCGCGCGCGCGCGCCGTCGACGGCGAACCGCGCGCCCAATATCGTGATGATCGGCTCGGACACGCTGCGCGCGGATCGCCTCGGCGCTGCCGGCTACCGCCGCGCGCTGACGCCGCACATCGACGCGCTGACCCGCCAGGGCAGCCTGTTCACCAACTGCTACGTGCCCTGCGCACGCACCGCCCCCAGCCTCATTTCGATGCTCGCCGGCGTCTGGCCGCACACCCATGGCGTGCGCGACAATTTCGCGGCAACCAGCGACAGCCGGCTGAAAGTCGACGCGCTGCCGACCCTGCTCAAGGCACGCGGCTACCGCAGCGCGGTGATTTCCGACTGGTGCGGTGCCGACATGGGCAAGTTTTCCTTCGGTTTCGACTACACCGACGTGCCGGAAGACCAGTGGAATCTCAGATACCTGATCCGGCAAGGCCCCAAGGATCTGCGCCTGTTCGTGTCGCTGTTCGTGCACAACCGTCTCGGGCGGCTCGTTCTGCCCGAACTGTACTATCTCGGCGGGGTGCCGCTCACCCGGCCGATGGGCCGGCGCGCGCGCCGGCTGCTGTCGCGGCTGGCCGCGTCCGGGCAGCCGTTCCTGCTGAACGTCTTCTATTCGACCACGCATCCGCCCTTTGCCAGCGAATGGCCCTGGTACACCCGGTTTGCCGACCCCGCCTACACCGGCGAATCGAAATTCGCGATGGCGCGCCTGACCGATCCCTTCGAGATCATCCGCCGGCAGGGCGCCCCGTGCGAGGAATTCGATCTCGACCAGATCGTCGACCTCTACGACGGCGCGGTCGCCGCGTTCGACGACGAAGTCGGCAAGCTCGTCGAGCATCTGGCCGCCTGCGGCCTCGCGGACAACACCATCGTGGTGGTCTACTCCGACCACGGCATGGAATTTTTCGAGCATGACACCTGGGGCCAGGGCAATTCCGCGGTGGGCGAAGCCAGTCCCCGCATCCCGCTCCTGATCCGGGTGCCCGGCCTGCCCGCGCAGGGGCGGCTCGACCAGGTGGTGCGTTCGATCGATCTCGCCCCCACCCTGCTCGAACTGGCGGGGATCGAACCCGGCGCGCAGATGGAAGGCGTCTCGCTCGCCGGCTGTCTGGCCGACGCCGCCCGCTGCCCCGAACTCGACGCCTTCAACGAAACCGGAATCTGGATCGCCGACATCCCTGGATTGCCCGAAACGCATCTGCGCTACCCCGACCTGCTGGAACTGATCGAGATTCCCCAGCACGAGCACGGCACGCTCGCCATCAAGCACGAATACTGCCCCATCATCCTTGCCGCCAAGGACAGGATGATCCGGCGCGGCCGCTGGAAGCTGGTCTACCAGCCGCTGACCGACGGCGAGCGCGTGCAGCTATTCGATCTGCAGAACGACCCCGAATGCCGCCACGATCTGTTCGCCGCCCATCCCGAACTGAGTGCGTCCCTGTACCGCGCCCTGACGGCCTGGATGTCCCCTGCCGCCGCGCCTCCCAGCATCTCCCCCGCCGCCGCTCCGGCCGCCATCGCATGAGCCTGCCCAAGCCGACATTTTCGGTCATCGTGCCGACACACAACCGCCCCGCCCTGCTGGCCGAGGCTCTCGACAGCCTGCGCGCGCAGACCCGGGGCGACTGGGAAGCCGTCGTCGTCGACGACGCGTCCACGCCAGCCGTGTCAATCGCGCAGGGCGACCCGCGCATCCGCCTCGTGCGCCAGGATCCCGGACAGGGCGGCGCGGCCGCCAAAAACCGCGGGATCGCCGAAGCGCGCGGAGAAATCCTGGCCTACCTGGACGACGACGACCTCTACGCCCCCGACTTTCTCGAACAGGCAGGCGAGGCACTCGAACGCCGCGCCGACGTCGACGTGGTGTTCATGGGCGTCGCCTGGTTCGGCAGCAACGGTGAATGGGGGCAGGACAATTACGACCGCACCATGGCGCGCTTTCTGGCCGGCGCGGGCGGCGAACGCAGCGGCAATCTCATCGTCTTCGGCGAAGCCCTGCTGCCGGCGCTGCTGAAATCCGTGCCCATGGCTTTCCAGCGTCCCGTGGTGCGCCGCGCCGCGCTCGACCGCATCGGCGCTTACCGTTCCGACTGCCTGCTGTGGGACTGCGACTGGGCGATCCGCGCCGCGCTGGAGGCGAAAGCCGCCCTGGTCCACGCCGGCGTGTACCGCCAGCGCGCCGAGGGACAGGGATATTCCTCCCGCCGCGACCGCACGCTGGAACATCTGCATTCGGGCATCGGCATCATGGAAAACCTGCTGGCGGCCAGCCGCGCCGGCCGTCACGCCGCACATGCCAGACTGTTCCGCGCGGCGGCCGCGCAAAGCTGGTTCGACCTGGCGTGGCATCTCTACCTGAACGGCCGCCGCATCGAGGCGTTGCCGCCCCTGTTGCGAAGCGCCGCGCGCCAGCCGGCGCTGGCGCAACTGAAGCTGCTGTCGAGACTGCCCCTGCCGGTTCGCCCGCCTGCCGGCTGCTGAGCTGACGCGAAGACACCTGCCCCCCTGCCGCCATGCCATTGCCCCGCTCAGACAAAACACCCGCAACCGTCGCGTTTTTCACCGGCAGCGCCGGCGACTGGGGCGGCGCCAGCCGCGTGCTGTTCGCCAACCTGCGCCTGCTCGACCGCGACCGCATCGAACCCATCGTGCTCTTGCCGTGCAACGGCCCCATCGTGCCCGAATTGCGCGCGCGCGGCATCGCCTGCGAAATCTGGGGAGGCCTGACCGAGCCGGGGCAGCCGCTCGGCTACCTCAAGGCCATGCTGAGGATGGCGCGTTTCCTGTGGCGTCATCGCGTCGACGCGATCCACGTCAACCATTCCAACTCCTGGCGGCCGGCCGAACTGCTCGCGGCCTGGTTGATGCGCGTGCCCATCCTCACGCACTACCACACCGTCAACGACGCGCCCGCGCCCTTCGTTGCGCTCTCCAAGGGCATCGTCGCCGTCTCGCATTATGTGGCGCAGCATTCGCGTCCCGACCATGTGCCCAAACACGTCATCCACAACCCGGTCGACCTCGCCCGCTTCGACGCCGCGCGCGATATTCGCGCCGAACTCGGCTACGGACCGGGCGAGGTGCTGGTGAGTTTTCTGGGCCAGGTGCGCG
Organism: Thiobacillus sp.; assembly: GCA_020216925.1. GTDB lineage: Bacteria > Pseudomonadota > Gammaproteobacteria > Burkholderiales > Thiobacillaceae > Thiobacillus. Next base: position 3,631 of record JAIWOL010000129.1, read on the forward strand.
AGATCAAGGGCGTGAGCGATTTCATCGCGATGGCGAAACGGCTGCCGCATCCGCACGCACGTTTCCTCATCGCAGGCGAGTGCCGCGACCCGGAGAAATTCACGGGTTCGTATTCTGAAGCCAGCCTTGCGGCGGCGTTTGGCGGCGACACGCGGCTGCGCTATCTCGGCTACCTCGATCGCGTCGAAGACCTGTACCGCGCCTCCGACGTGGTGGTGGTGCCCTCGCGCTGGCAGGAACCGCTCGGACTCATCAACCTGGAAGCCGGAGCGTGCCGCACCCCGGTCGTCGCCACCCGCTCGGGCGGCATCCCGGAAATCGTCGTCGACGGCGAGAACGGCTTTCTGGTGGACATCGGCGACGTCGCCGCGCTCGCCAACCGCGTGCAACGGCTGATCGACGACGGCGCCCTGCGCGCCCGCATGGGCGAAGCCGGCCGGGCACGGGTCGAGGCCGAATTCACCACGAAACCGGTGCGCGAGCTGGAAAAGCTGTTGCTGAGCTTGCGAACGGACAAGTGATGTCGAGCCCGCCCCCTCCCGCCAGTCCGTCGCGCGCGCGCGCGCCTGCGCGCGGCGAATGGCTCGAAGCCGGCCGCATGACCCTCTTGAGCCTGACGCTCGTGGCCGGCATCGTCGTCCTCTTCTGGGGCCTGCAATACCCCTGGGCCAACGACAGCGTCGGCTACATTCAGGAAGCGCTGGGGCTTTTCGACGGGCGCGGGCTCACGCGCGCCACCGGCTGGGATGTGCTCGACCCGGCTTACGCGCCCTTTCCGCTGTTTCCGCCGGGGCTTTCGCTTGCCGCCGCCGGCGTGTCGCTGACCGGGCTGTCGGTCGCCCACGCGGCGCTGGCGGTGAGCTGGTTCGCCTGGCTTCTCGTCGTGCCCGCCACGGCGTGGGCAGTGCGACCGCTGGCCGGCGTGCACGCGGCACGCGCGGTGGGCGTGCTGGCAGGCGTTTCGCCCGCCTTTGTCGAATGGGGGTTCCAGGCCTTGTCCGACGCGCCGCTGACGCTGTTTTCCGTGCTGTCGCTCGGGCTCGTGACGCGCGCGCCGGCGCTTGCCGATCTTCCGCTGCGGGCGTGGGCGCTGTCCGGTCTGCTGGCCGGCGTCGCCTACCTGTTCCGTAACGCCGGCGCGGTGTTGCCGCTCACGGTGATCGCGCTGCTGGCGCTTGCCCTCATCGCGCAGCGTCTGTCCTTCGCCGCCAGCCTGCGGGCGGGACTGGCCTGGGGCGCGGGATTCGCGCTCTGCGCGTTTCCGCTGTTCGCCTACAACTTCGTCACCTTCGGCAGCATCCAGCCGTATTTCGGCGCGCACGGCACGATCGATTACGGCTGGCTCGGCGCCGTGCGGGTGAGCCTGTGGAGTCTCTGGCTCGATCTTTTCGCCTGGCGCTTCGTCGCCGAGCTTGCCTGGAACGGACCGGCGCTGGCCGCGCTCGCGCCGCTGGGGCTCGCCGCCGGCTGGCTGATCCTGCGCCGGCGGCAGCCGGCGTTTCCGTTCGCGGGCGGCGTGCTCGCGCTTTATGCGCTGATCGGCTGCGCGCTGGTGGTGTGGGGACGCAGCCGTTTCGACTGGGTGGAAACCAGCCTCACCCGCCAGTTCATGCCCTACACCTGGGCGCTGCTGGCGCTGGGCGCGTGGGCGTTGCAGCGGCTGGCGCCAAGCCGCTGGCCGGCGGTCGGCGGTCTGGTGCTGGCGGGTCTGCTGGCCGGGCGCGCGCATCTGCTCTGGCAGAACTGGACACAGCAAACCGCGCTGCGCGATTCAGTGCGCGCCTACGGTTACGCAGAAACCGCAGCGCGCCACCCGGACGCGATCCTCACCCAGCGCATCCGCCTCGACGCGGCGGCCGATGCGGCCCTCGTCGCGCGCATCCGCGCGTTGCCGGCCGATACCCATCTCGTGACCCTGAACGGCGGCATTCTGTCAGTGCCGGCGGGCCGGCCGCTGCGCCCGCTCGCGTTCGACGACGTGGCGCGGCTTCCCGCGCTGCGCGCGCGGCTGGGCGACCGGCCCTTGATCCTCGTTGCGCTGCCCGGCAACGCGCGGATGCGCCAGCCGGACGCCCAGCGCTGGCAGGCGGATGTGCTCGTATCCCTGGGCGGCGCGGGTGAAATTCTCTATCGCACGCCGCTGGCGCTGATGGTGCGCGTGCGATGAAAGCCTTGTGCGCGCAGTTCGCCCGTTTCGGCGCCATCGGCGCCGTGGGCACGCTCACGCACTACGCGCTGTTGCTGGCGCTCGTGCAGGCCGCCGGCGTCGATGCGGTCGCGGCTTCGGCGCTGGGCGCCGCCGCCGGCGCCGGGGTGAACTACGCGCTCAACTATCGCTACACCTTCCGCAGCGCGCGCCGCCACCGCGAGGCGCTGCCGCGCTTTCTCGCCATCGCGGCGGCCGGGCTCGCGCTCAATACGTTCTTGATGTGGCTGCTGGTCGAGGGGCTGCGCCTCCACTATTTCGCCGCGCAGCTTGTCGCCACCGCCGGCGTGCTGGGCTGGAATTTCCTCGCCAACCGCCACTGGACTTTTGGAAAGGATGCCGCTTGAACCCGTCTGTCCCCGAAACAACATCCCGCCCCGTCGTCTCGGTTGTCGCCCCCGCCTATAACGAGGAAGCCGTGCTGCCGGCGTTCCACAAACGGCTCGTCGCGGTGTTCGACGGACTCGATTGCGATCTCGAAATCGTCTACGTCAACGACGGCAGCCGCGACGGCACGATTGCCGTGCTGCATGCGCTGCGCGCGCAGGATCCGCGCGTCACGCTGGTCGATCTATCGCGCAATTTCGGCAAGGAAATCGCCATGACCGCAGGTTTCGACCATGCCTGCGGCGATGCCGTGGTGGTGATCGATACCGACCTGCAAGATCCGCCGGAACTCATTCCCGAAATGATCCGGCTGTGGCGCCAAGGGTACGACGTCGTGTACGCGCAGCGTACCGCGCGCGAGGGGGAAAGCTGGTTCAAGAAAGCGACTGCAAGCGCCTTCTACCGTCTGATCCAGCGCATGTCGCGGGTGCGCATTCCCGAGGACACCGGCGACTATCGCCTGATGAGCCGGCGCGCGGTGGACGCGCTCGTCCAGCTGCGCGAGCAGCACCGCTTCATGAAGGGCCTCTTCGCCTGGGTCGGCTTCCCCTCGGTGGCCCTGCCCTACCGGCGCGACGCGCGCTTTGCCGGCGAAACCAAGTGGAATTACTGGAAACTGTGGAATTTCGCGCTGGAAGGCATCACCTCCTTCACCACCATTCCGCTGCGGCTGGCGTCCTACCTGGGACTGGCGATTTCGCTGTTTGCCTTCGCCTACGCCGCGTGGATCGTCTACAAGACACTGGTGTTCGGCGAGGATGTGCGAGGCTACCCCTCGCTGATGGTCGTGGTGCTGCTCTTGGGCGGCATCCAGCTCGCCAGTCTCGGCATCATCGGGGAATACCTGGGCCGCATGTTCAATGAAACCAAGCAGCGGCCGCTGTACTTCACCCAGGCGGTCGCGCCGTCGACGCATGCGCTCGCGCGGCGGGCGGATAGCGCTTGAGCACCTCGCGGTCGGGAAACCACAGCGCGTAATCGTACGGCCGGTTGAGCAGGATCACGGGCAAGCCCGGATTGAACACGCTCGCCCAGCCAGAAAGAAAAGAGGCGCTGCGCACCAGCGCCGCGCAGCGCGAAAGCAGCAATGCGTTGACGAGCGCCTCGCGCGCCTTGATCCGGTTCTTGCCGGGCTGCGTCCGCACATGCACGGCTTCGCTGCCGCGGGCGCGCAGTTCGTCGGCATGCACGATGAGCGGCCGCCCGACAGTGTTTTCCAGCATGAAGTCGATGAACGCCTGTTCGTCGCTGGCGACGAACACGGCGTCGCAGGCGTGCGTTTCGGCCGCCGCATTCACCGTGCCGGCCAGCGCGCGCCAGGAAACACGCGCCGCTTCGCTGGTCTTGTCGGTGCCGCGAAAATGCACGCCGAGCACGCGCCGTCCGGCGAAATGCGCGGCCGCGAAATTGTCCACGTGCGCGGCGATGCCGGCGTCGAGCCGGGCGTAGCGCGTCCACAGGGCGTGCGCGCGTTCGAGCGTCATCTGCGCCTGATAAGACTCGGGCAGGCCCAGCTCGTCGATGTCGCTTACCGTGCAGACGGGGGCCGGCGGCGCTTCGCCGCCTGCGTCGAGGCGGTATAGGTGGCCCAGCCAGTCGCGGCCGATTTCGTCGCCATAGAACGGCCCGGTCAGTTCGATATGCGGTTTGAGGCGGTGCGCCTCGCAATGCGCCAGCAGCATCAGCACCCAGTTGAACTGGGCAAAGAGGCCGACGCGGGCGTCGATGCGCACCGACAGCCAGCCGGCCCGCCCCCTGAGCTTGCGGCGACAGCGCCAGGGTTTCGTGTGGGCGTCGATCCGCGCGGCGCAGGCGCGGATACGCCCGATCAGCGCCCACCAGTGTGCCCGCGGGGAACTCATGCCGCCCCGCGCAACAGGACCCGGCGCACGCTGTCGGCGTAGACGCCGCGGCGGAACCGGCAGGTGCCGATGAAGTGCACGAAGCGCGTCTCGCCGGGGCGCATTTTCTCGCAGTCCGTGTAGCGCGGGTGCGGCAGCACGATGGCACGAGGCTGGTTGGCAACAAGCAGATTCGACATCACCTGTTCGCTCCCCCATTCCGACCAGCGCTCGCCCAGACGTTCCTGCAGCACGCGCGACGCGGCAAGCATGAATTCGAGCTTGCCCGTCCCCGGCGCCAAACCGGAAAACCCTGAACACCCCCGGATGTAATAACGGGCCGGCATGCCGGGCGCATCGAAATTGGACTCCGCCAGCACCTGGACATGCGGACGCGGGGCATTCAGATGCGCGCGCGCCGTGCTAGCGCGTTCTGCGGTCGTTTCCAGGGTCTGCCCGTCCCAGGTGCCAATGGAGAAAGACTGCCCTTCGCGCACGGCCTGCGCGATCTCGTCCAGTGGCCCCAGCGTGAGCGTGTCGGCGTCGAGCTGGATCGCGTACCGGTCGGCCGACAGCCGGGCGATGGCAATCAGGCGCTCCCAGGTGCCGCCTGTGGGCAAGCCCGGCTCGCGGCAATCGACCAGCCTGTGGAAACACACGCCCGGCACATGCTGCCGCAACAGTGCGCGATCCTGTTCCGTCAGACTGCCGTCGTCGACGATATGCACCTCTCGTGGCGGCAACTGCGCCGCGAAAGATTTCACCGCAGCCAGATACATCGACACATCCTTGTGCTGAAGCTGGGACAGCAGCGTGGGCGAGGCTGCGCCGCCCAGCCGGATCGGCGGCGTGTCGAGAACGCCACGCACGTGGCGCTCGAACCGCCACCGCGCCCACTGGTTCCGGTATTTGTAGAACATGGCTCAGTCTGGACAGAAACGGCAATAGGGATTCTTCGGGCTGCCGATCTTGGGTTCGACCAGCTGGACGGGGGGTTTGGCTGCGGCCTCCGCCGCCGGGGCTGCGGGTGGAGTTGCGTCCGCCGGCGCCTCCGCGGCGGGCGCGGCAGGGACGGGTTTCAGATCGGCGAGCGCCTTCATGTCGCCGCCCAGTTCCTGGTAACGCCGGCGCAGGGATTGTTTCTCGGGATCACGGGCGATACCCGCCTTCAGCACCTCGAGCGCCTGCGCTTTCTTGCCGAGCCTGGCGTACAGATCGGCCAGATCGATACGCGCCGGGCTCAGGCCCGGGTCGAGTTCGAGCGCCTTCTCGAAATCGGCGAGCGCCTGCCCGTCGCGCCCCGAGTACTTGAGCGCGCGCCCCCGATTCATGTGGGCTTCGGCGCGCAGATAGAAATCCGGCGTCCAGGCCTTCAACATGCCGGAGAATTCGTTGATCGCGTTGCCGAGGTTGGCCCGCTGCCGGCCGCGTGCGCTGCGGTAGTAGCGATTCAGTTCGACCAGCCCGCTGCAATAGTGGTGCATGTGGATCCAGTTGTCGTGCCCCATGCGGGCACGCCACATTTCCACCGCTGCGGGCTCCTGCTTGCCGATCTTGGCGTCGCAGTACGGCGGCAACATCGCGATTTCCTGCGCCGTCGTGTTGTCCGCCGCGTGCGCCGCGCCGGCCGCCAGACACATCAAGACCATTGCTCCGATTCGCTTCATGTCAGACCTTTCGAGTTTTGGAAGCCACGGCTTCCCAGCTGAAATCCTGTAGCGCGCGCGCCAAGCCGGCCTGCCCCAGCCGCGCGCGCAAACCGGCATCGACGACCAGCCGGCGCAAGCCTGCCGTCACCGCGCCGCAGTCGGCGCCATCCACCCGCAGGCCGGTGACTTCGTGCAGCACGGCGGCGCCGGTGCCGCCTGCCACGCCGGCCAGGCTGGGCTTGCCGCAGGCTGCGGCCTCGATGAAGACCATGCCGAAGCCCTCGTTATCGCCGTCGATCTCGCGGTTGGGCATGGCAAAGATATCGCAGGCGTTCATCCAGCGCGGCAGGTCGGCTTCGCTCACCGCCCCGATACGGTGGACGAAGGCACCGGCATCCTGCTGCAGGATGAGGCCGTCGAGATAATCCGCATCCTCGCCGATGCCGGCGATCACATAACGCACCGGCCTGCCTTCGCGCCTGAGCGTGACGACCGCGTCGATGGCGCGATCGAATCCCTTGCGGCGCGACAGCCGGCCGACGGAAAACACCAGGATCTCGGTCGCGCCGATGCCCAATGATTCGCGCAGCCCGGCGGGGTCGAGACCGGGCCGGAATACCGACACATCGACGCCGGGGTAGATGAGCGCGATGCGCGCGGAAGCGACCCCCATGCCGAGCAGCGTGTCCCGCGTGTGCTCGCTGTTGGCGATCACCCGGTCGGCATGGCGCAGGGCAAACCGCATGGCCCTGTACTTGCCGCCGCGGCCCCAGGTGGTGAGTTCCTCGCCGTGGGCGTAGACGACGACGGGTCTCAAGGTCAGCCGCGCCACCGCCCACGCCACCAGTCCCTCCGGCAGGGCGCGAAAAGCGTGGACGCCGTCGAAGCGACGGCTGAGCGCCAGCGTCAGCGATTTGAAAAAAAAGCGCGCATACATCGCCAGGGATTCCGGCCTGAGCCAGGGCACACGCTTCAGCTTCAGACGATGGATGGTGTTGGGGTGAACAGCATCCACTTCCGCCGCGCCCGCGACGTCGGCAGTGACGACATGGATGTCGCGGCCACCCAGCCGACGGTAGACCTCGGCGGCCCAGACAGCGGTGCCGCCCCTGGTCGGCAGAAACAGTTCGGTGAGGACGAGCAATCGGCTCACGCCAGCCCCTTGTCGATGCATTCACGGAAATAGGCGATGGTGCGCGGCAGGCCATTTTCCAATTCGATACCGGGCTGGCGCCGATAATCGAAAAACAGCGTTCCGGCGCAGCGCCTGCCCTCGTCATAGCAGGCGCGCGGCCCGACAGGGTTGACCCGGCCCCCGGAGGTTGCGCCGGCAAACGGCGGCACGCGAGCGTATGCCGAATTTGCCGAAACGTCGCGCAACAGCCAGTGTGCAATCCTGTTCCGCATCCTCACCCCCGCAACATCGACAGCACGTCGCGCAGGCTCCGCCAGTCGGGCGTTTCGAGCACGGAAGGCAGCACGGCGCCGACAGCCGCCAGCCGTTGTCCGCGCCGGGCGAGCGCGCAGCCGAGGTTATAGCGCGCGCTGCGCATGCGCGCCGCCACGCCGCTTTGCACCGCCGCCGGGAAATTGCCGGCCTGGTGCCGCAAATCGGTCAGGGTGCGCACGTTTTCGCGTTGCGCGGCGACGGGATCGCGGCGCGTGGCGCTGCCGCCGTGGATCACATACACGCCAAGACTCGCGCACACCACGCCGATGCGGCGGCTTTTTGCCACCAGCCGGGCGAGAAAATGCACGTCCTCGCACACCTTGAAGCCGGCCGGGTAGCCGCCGAGTTCGACGAAGCGGGCGCGCGGCACCGACAGGGTGTGGGTGTCGCCGAAATGGTCGGCGACGTAAGCGGCGATTTCGGCCGGGGTCTCCATCGTCGCCCGCAGGCTGCCCGCCGCGCGCGCCAGCACGGCACGGCCCGACGCGTGCTGCGCCATCGACGTGCCGATGAGGACGCCGGCGGCGTCGCGGTATTCGTAGTCGCCGGTAAGAAAATCCAGCGCGCCGTCGTCTGCGATCCATTCGGCGTGCAGGCGCAGCCGGTCTGGCGCGTACCAGTCGTCGGCATCCAGAAACGCGAGCCAGTCGCCAGTCGCCGCCGCCGCGCCGGCGTTGCGCGCCACCGAGACGCCACGGTTGGGCTGGCGGACGAGTTTCACCTCGGCGTAACGCGCGGCGATATCTGCGGTCGCATCGCGCGAGCCGTCGTCGACGACGAGGATTTCGTGCGCCGGCCAGCTTTGCGCGCGCACCGATTCGATCGCGCGCGCCAGCGTCGACTCGGCGTTGAACGCCGGGATGACGACGGAGAAGCGCGGCGCGTTCATGCCGCGAGCCATCCCAGTCCGGTCAGCCGCGCCACGCGCACAAAGCGCGGAATTTCGGCCAGGCGCGCGCGCCAGGCGGCCAGCCGGCGGCGCGGCGCATGCTCGACCCACTCCGGGTCGCGCCGTTCGATGGCATGCGCAAGTTCGAGCGGGGTGAGGAAGCGCACGCGCGGACAAGCCGCCAGCGCAGCCTTCAGCCCGGCGTCCAGCGCCGCCAGGCTGGCGTCCTGCGCTTGCAGAAAGTTGAAACGATGGGTTTCCACCAGACAGGCGCGGCCCTGCCGGCTGCGTTGCGCAAGGCCGTCGGCCAGGCGCTGCGGCGAATGCCCCAGGGCCGGTTCGAAATACACGTCGCGCCGCAGGTAAAGTTGCCCGGCGGCGCTGCGCGCGCCGCTTTGCATGCGCGCGTCGACGCAGCCGGGTTTGCCGCAGGCGTCGCGGCAGGTATAGCGTTCGCCGGGCGTGATGACGACTTCGATGCCGGCTGCTGCCCAGGCCGCCTCGACGGCATCGTTCCAGACGAAGGTGGTGGCGACGGCGACGCGCGGCGGCTGGCCGAACACGGTTTGAAAGGCGCGCGCTTCGGCACCAACGGCTTCGCGGATCGTCCCTGCCGGCAGCGGCTGCGATGGCAGGCGCGCGGCATCGACCCAACGGCTTTGCAGGTGCGCGGGGAGCGCTTCGGTCGCGGCGGGTTCGGTGGCGGCGAGCCAGTCGCGCACGGCGGCGTCCGCGCGCGCCGCCGCCA
>JAIWOL010000130.1 GCA_020216925.1 Thiobacillus sp.
ATGGCTAAGCAGATGATAGACACTCCTAACTTAGACGAGTTAGAGAAGGGTCCTTGGCCTTCGTTCGTTACTGGTTTAAAGCGGTTAGCTAACGACAACGACATGATGGTTGACTTAATGGGTCAGTTAGAGACTTCGTACCGGACTAAGTTCGGTTACTGGAAGGGTGGTACTGTTGGTGTTGTTGGTTACGGTGGTGGTGTTATACCTCGGTTCACTGAGTTAAAGGACGCTAACGGTAAGCCTATGTTCCCTGAGGCTGCTGAGTTCCACACTTTACGGATACAGCCTCCTGCTGGTATGCACTACACTTCGGACTTATTACGGCAGATGTGCGACGCTTGGTTAGAGACTGGTGGTTCGGGTTTAATAGCTTTCCACGGTCAGTCGGGTGACATAATGTTCCAGGGTATAAAGACTGAGGACGTTCAGCGGTCGTTCGACAAGTTAAACGAGATGGGTTTCGACTTAGGTGGTGCTGGTCCTGCTTTACGGACTTCGATGTCGTGCGTTGGTGCTGCTCGGTGCGAGATGTCGTGCTTCGACGAGGCTCGGGCTTTACGGACTGTTATAAACAACAACTTAGACGACATGCACCGGCCTTCGTTACCTTACAAGTTCAAGTTCAAGTTCTCGGGTTGCCCTAACGACTGCGTTAACGCTATACAGCGGTCGGACATGGCTACTATAGGTACTTGGCGGGACTCGATACGGGCTGACGAGAAGTTAGCTCGGGAGTGGTACGCTGCTCACGGTATAGAGGACACTATAAACATGGTTGTTAACCACTGCCCTACTAAGGCTATACAGTTAAAGAAGAACGACGGTGCTCCTGCTGGTGAGGGTATAACTAAGGTTGCTTTATCGGACGAGCACTGCTTAGAGATAGACAACCACAACTGCGTTCGGTGCATGCACTGCTTAAACGTTATGCCTGGTGCTTTATTACCTGGTAAGGACAAGGGTGTTACTATATTAGTTGGTGGTAAGGGTGTTTTAAAGATAGGTGCTACTATGGGTACTGTTATAATACCTTTCATGAAGTTAGAGTCGGACGAGGACTTCGAGAAGTTAAACGACTTAGCTCGGAACATATTAGACTTCTTCGCTGAGAACGCTTTAGAGCACGAGCGGACTGGTGAGATGATAGAGCGGATAGGTTTAGTTAACTTCTTAGAGGGTTTAGACATAGACGTTGACCCTAACATGATAGTTCACCCTCGGACTAACCCTTACGTTCGGACTGACGGTTGGGACGAGGAGGCTGAGAAGTGGTTCGAGCGGAAGCAGGCTGCTGCT
>JAIWOL010000131.1 GCA_020216925.1 Thiobacillus sp.
ATGGCTCAGCCTCAGTTACGGAAGCCTGTTGAGTACTTCTTAGACAACAAGAAGTTCTTACACCCTAAGTTCGCTGCTAACTACGGTAACTGGAAGTACCACGACCGGCCTCGGCCTGGTGTTTTACACCACGTTTCGAAGACTGGTGACGAGGTTTGGACTGTTCGGGCTGGTACTCAGCGGCAGATGGACGTTTACACTATACGGAAGTTATGCGACATAGCTGACCAGTTCGCTGAGGGTTACGTTCGGTTCACTATACGGTCGAACATAGAGTACATAGTTTCGGACGAGAAGAAGGTTGCTCCTTTAATAGCTGAGTTAGAGAAGAACGGTTTCCCTGTTGGTGGTACTGGTAACTCGGTTTCGATGGTTGCTCACACTCAGGGTTGGTTACACTGCGACATACCTGGTACTGACGCTTCGGGTGTTGTTAAGGCTATGATGGACGAGTTATACGACGAGTTCAAGAACGAGCAGATGCCTAACCGGGTTCGGTTATCGACTTCGTGCTGCGAGATAAACTGCGGTGGTCAGGCTGACATAGCTGTTGTTATACAGCACACTAAGCCTCCTAAGATAAACCACGACTTAGTTGCTAACGTTTGCGAGCGGCCTGCTGTTGTTGCTCGGTGCCCTGTTGCTGCTATACGGCCTGCTTTAGTTAACGGTAAGCCTTCGTTAGAGGTTGACGAGAAGAAGTGCATATGCTGCGGTGCTTGCTACCCTCCTTGCCCTCCTATGCAGATAAACGACCCTGAGCACTCGAAGTTAGCTATATGGGTTGGTGGTAAGAACTCGAACGCTCGGTCGAAGCCTACTTTCCACAAGATGGTTGCTGCTGGTTTACCTAACAACGCTCCTCGGTGGCCTGAGGTTAACGCTATAGTTAAGAAGATATTACAGGTTTACAAGGAGGACGCTCGGCCTTGGGAGCGGATGGCTGACTGGATAGACCGGATAGGTTGGCCTCGGTTCTTCGAGAAGACTGGTTTACCTTTCACTAAGTACATGATAGACGACTGGCGGGGTGGTCGGTACAACTTAAACGCTTCGGCTCACGTTCGGTTC
>JAIWOL010000178.1 GCA_020216925.1 Thiobacillus sp.
CCCGCGCCGCAGGCTCTCGACGCGCCGCCAGTCGGCCAGCGCCGGCCAGCTGGCATCGACACCCCTGCCACCCGGCGCGGCGAACTCTTCCATGCCTGTCTTGAACGTCACGCCCCCCCCGGTGCCATGCGCGATCTGCCACAGCTGGCCGCCAGGCTGGGGCTCGCGGCCGAGCTGCCCGACATCGAAGCGGCTGCGCGCGCCCTGATCGCCCGCGCCGATCTCGCGCCGCTGTTCGACCCGGCGCGCTACCGCGCCGCGCACAACGAACTGACGCTGATCGACAGCAATGGCCAGCGGCACCGGATCGACCGCCTGGTGGAACACGACGACGGGCTCTGGCTGATCGACTACAAGACCGGCGAAGACAGCCTCACAGCCAGCGACGCCGAACTGGCCGCCCGCCACCGCCCGCAGCTCGACGCCTACCGCGCCCTGCTCGCCGCACTGAAACCGGGGCGGGTCATCCGCGCCGTCCTGCTGCGCGCCGACGGCCGACTGGTTGATGTATCGCCACTGTAAAAATTGCCGTGCGCGCGGTCGCAGGCCGCGCAAAATCCCCCACACTGCGCAAAAAACTTCACGGAGATTGTCGTAATGCGCTCACGCTTCCTGCTTGCCGCTCCTTTCCTGCTTACGGGCTGCATCTCCTTCAATTCCAGCGAATCGCCCTCGGGCCCCGACTACGGGGCCTTCTGCCACGACAAGCAGGCGCTGTGCCGCGACATCTGCGGCGACGCCGGGGTAGCGGCCTTCTCGTGCAAGGCCGCGCCGCGCGAAGGGCTGGACTATTCCTGCCAGTGCAAGAAACCGGGCACGAAGCTGTAATGGACAAGCCCTGGTCCGAATCCTGCGAACAGAATCGCGATCCCATCCTCGCCGTGCTGCGCGAGGTTTTTGCCGACCGCCGCTACGTGCTGGAAATCGGCAGCGGCACCGGCCAGCACGCGGTGTATTTCGGCGCCGAACTGCGGCACCTCGCCTGGCAGACCGGCGATGTGCCGCTTGCGCATTCCGGCATCCGGCAATGGCTGGAAGAGGCGGCGCTGCCCAACGTGCTGCCGCCCATCGCCCTCGACGTGAACCAGACCAACTGGCACAACGACCGCTACGACGCCGTGTTTTCCGCCAACACCCTGCACATCATGAGCTGGGCCGAGGTCGAACGCTGCTTTGACGGCATCGCCGCCGTGCTGGAGCCGGGCGGCGTGCTGGCGGTCTACGGACCGTTCAACTACAACGGCCGCTTTACTTCCGAGAGCAATGCGCGTTTCGACGTCTGGCTGAAATTGCGCAACCCGGCCTCGGGCGTGCGCGACTTCGAAGCGGTAAACGCCCTCGCCCTCGCGCGCGGGCTGAAGCTCGACCGGGATGTCAGCATGCCGGCCAATAACCGCACCCTGGTCTGGGTCAGGGCATAGACGCCGGGTACCGGGGCGTTTGTGCGGCTTTGCCGGGTTTCATGAATCCAGGGGACGGCGAAGCCGTATCCGCTCCCGCTACCAAGGGCACAACAGTCTTGCCCCCGCGCCCGGGTTGCCTATAACGAAACCTCACGTTTCCACAGAGGCATCCCATGCGCATCGCCGAACTCATCCAGCGCTGGAGCACCGAGGGGCAGTCCCACCCGGCATGCCGCGCTTACGCCGTTTCACTGCCGCTGCGCGATGCGGCGCGCATCGAGGCCTTGCACCTGATGTATCCCAAGCGCAGCGAAGCCCAGCTCGTGGCCGACCTGATCCGCGCCGCGCTCGACGAGCTGGAAGTGGCCATGCCCTATATTCCCGGCGCGCGCGTGATTGCCGAAGACGACTACGGCGATCCCATTTACGAAGACCTCGGGCCCACCCCCCGGTTCTATTCGCTGTCTCACGAAATTTTGCGCCGGCTGGCAACGGCCCCCGGCGGCAAGTAAAGTCCGTCGGTTAAATTTACATTCCATCCGCGCCCGCCGCCCGCAGCTCAGCACAACCTGCTGATTTTGTGTGATTTTCTTGCTCGGGCACAGGCTTTGCTTCTGTTGCCTTGCAAAAATCAGAGCGGAAACTCGGCCCCATCATGTATCTCGTCCCGGCTTTTCTCTTCGCGGCGTTCGCCAGCCTGTTCTATGTCCCGGGCTTCCTGGACATCCCTTTTGGCTTGATGACCCCGCGTCAACTGGTCTCTGAACTGCTGTTCTCGGTTTTTGGCCTGATTGCGCTCGCCGCGCTGGCGCGTTCCATCGAGCTCGACCCGGTGTGGCCGTGGCGGCCGGAATTCCGCCGTATGCTCAATGGGCTGCTCGGGCGCTGATGCGCTGCCGCCGCATCGAGCAAAACCAATAAGCCGCTGCGTTTATTTCAGCAGCAGAGCACGCCCATTCCGACAGCCTGCCCGTCAGGTCTGCCGGTAAAACCCGCGCGGCAAAATCCGCCACGGCATCCGGCACGCACAAGCTGCATCGCGCATAAAATGACGGCTTTTCAGCCCGCCTCGCCATCATGCCCGTCAATCTCGTCGCGCCCGATCCCGCCTCGCTGCATCCCGTCCAGGGCGTTCGCCTTGGCATCGCTTCCGCCGGCATCAAAAAACCGGGGCGGCGCGACCTCACCCTGATCGAACTCGCGCCGGGCTCGCGCGTTGCCGGCGTGTTCACGCAAAACCGCTTCTGCGCCGCGCCGGTCACGATCTGCAGGCAGCACCTAAAGGGCGGCGACATCCGCGCGCTGGTCATCAATACCGGCAACGCCAACGCCGGCACCGGCGAAGCGGGCCTGGCCAACGCGCGCCGCACCTGCGAAGCGGTTGCGGACCTCTTCGGCGTCAAGGCTGAAGCCATCCTGCCGTTTTCCACGGGCGTGATTCTGGAGCCGTTGCCGGTGGACAAAATCCTGCCGGCGCTGCCCGCCGCGCAGGCCGATCTCGCTGCGAATCACTGGAGCGAGGCCGCGCACGCGATCATGACCACCGACATCGTCGCCAAGGGCGCGTCGCGGCAGATCCGGCTCGGCGGCAAGGCCGTGACAGTGACCGGCATCGCCAAGGGCTCCGGCATGATCCACCCCAACATGGCGACCATGCTGGGCTTTGTCGCCACCGACGCCGATGTCGCACCGGGGCTGATGCAACAACTGGTGAAGGACCTCGCCGACGTGTCCTTCAACTGCGTGACGGTGGACGGCGACACCTCGACCAACGACAGTTTCGTCCTCATCGCCACCGGCTGTGCGGGCAATGCCGCAATCGACGACGCCGGCAGCGCCGACTATGCCGCGCTGAAGGCGGCCCTCGAAGCGGTCGCCATCGAGCTGGCGCAGGCGATGGCGCGCGACGGCGAAGGCGCGACCAAGTTCATGACGATTGAAGTCGCAGGCGGCCGCGACCGCGCCGAATGCAAGCAGATTGCCTACGCCATCGCGCGCTCGCCGCTGGTGAAGACCGCGTTCTTCGCCAGCGACCCCAACCTTGGCCGCATCCTCGCCGCCATCGGCTACGCCGGGATCGACGACCTCGACGTCAACCGGCTCAGGGTCTGGCTTGGCGACGTGCTGGTGGCGGAAAACGGCGGCCGCGCCGCGAGCTACACCGAAACGCAGGGCGCGGCGGTCATGAAAGAAACCGAGATCGTCGTGCGCGTCGCGCTCGGTCGCGGCACGGCAAACGCCACGGTGTGGACCTGCGACTTTTCCTACGATTACGTCAAGATCAATGCCGAATACCGCACCTGAACCCCGCCAGAAGACGCCATGACCCACGAGCACCGCATCGCCCTCCTGATCGACGCCGACAACAGCCCGGCGGACATGATCGACGAAGTGCTCGACGAGCTGGCGAAGGAAGGCGTCATCAACATCCGCCGCGCCTACGGCGACTGGAAAAGCCCGCACCTCAACGCCTGGGCGGCGCTGCTGCACGATTTCGCGATCCAGCCGATGCAACAGTTCGCCTACACCCGTGGCAAGAACGCCACCGACGCGGCCATGATCATCGACGCGATGGATCTGCTCTACACCAAGCAGCTCGACGGTTTCGGCATCATGTCCAGCGACTCGGATTTCACGCCTTTGGTGATGCGGCTGCGCGCCAACGGCCTGAAAGTCTTTGGCTTCGGCGAGCAGAAAACGCCCAAGCCCTTCGTCAACGCCTGTTCCAAGTTTCTCTACCTGGAAAATCTACGCCGCCCCGAAGAGACCGCAGCGCCCGTTACAACACAGCCCGCACCCGCGGCGGCGGCAGGGAACGGCGAGAGCAAGCCGCCCACCCGTGCGGACGCCAAAACCCTGCGCGGCGACACCCGCCTCATCAACCTGCTGCGCAAGGCCGTGGAGGCGGCGGCCGACGAAGAAGGCTGGGCCGGGCTGGGCGCCGTCGGGCAACACATTTCCAAACAGGCATCGTTCGACTCGCGCAATTACGGGTACGCCAAACTGAGCGGTCTGTTTCAGGCGATTGGTCTGTTCGAGCTGCGCACCCACGGCAAGGGGCTGCAGGTGCGCGATCCGCATGCAAGGCCCTGATCCCTGCCACGCGCCCCCCGACCAGGCCGCGCTTGCCGGGGCTGCTGCAATGCCCCCGGACGCAGCGACGCACGTGCCGAGCGCTGCCCGGAAATCGCGCTGGAAAAGGGGCCGCCGCTGCTTGCACCCCGTCCTTACCGATCCCGATTCCCCACAGAAACCTAAGCTGGCTGCTCATTTCATGGCATTCCGCATGCATGCTCAATTTCCAGCCTGTGATCGGCTTCGGCCATGGGGCGCGCCCAACCCGGGTTCGCGGCTTCAACGCCGCCACGATCTGGCCTGAATTCACCGTAAACCTTGCTTCGACAGGTTCAGCGCGGACAAACTCACGAATAAACCCGGCCGGATCGACAGCTTGCCCGAAACGAACCGCTAGAATTTCGTCATGACCGATTTCGCCGACCTTCTGCCCCGCATCGAGGCCCTGCTCGACCGTTTCGCCGCGTCGCCCGCCACCCTGCCCGACTGGAAAACCGTGCGCGCCGCGCGCTGGTCGGCGCGCGACAACGCACTCAAGCCGATCCTGCATCCACAGCGCGTGGCGCTGAAGGATCTGCTCGACATCGACGAGCAGAAGCGGCGGGTCGACGCCAACACGCGCCAGTTCGTCGCCGGTCGCCCCGCCAACAATGTGCTGCTCACCGGCGCGCGCGGCGGCGGCAAATCGTCGCTGGTGAAGGCGGTTCACGCCAAATACGCGGCGAAGGGGCTGCGCCTGATCGAGGTGGACAAGGCCGGGTTGCCGGCGCTGCCCGATCTGTTCGATCTCTTGGCCGACGCCGCCGGCTACCGCTTCATCGTCTTCATCGACGACCTCACTTTTGCCGAGCACGAGCCCGGCCACGCCAGCCTGAAGGCGGCGCTCGACGGCTCGCTCGCCGGACCGGCGGACAATGTGCTGATCTACGCCACCAGCAACCGGCGGCATCTGATGCCGGAATACATGGCCGAGAATCTGGAAACGAAACATCTGGGCGGCGAAGTTCACCCTGGCGAAGCCATCGAGGAGAAAGTGTCGCTGTCGGATCGTTTCGGCGTGTGGGTGAGTTTTCACGCCATGGACCAGGACAGCTATCTCGCGATTGCGCGCCACTGGGCCGCACGGCTCGGCGCAACCGTCGACGACGGTTTCGAGCGGGCGGCGCTGCAATGGTCGCTGGGGCGCGGCGCGCGCAACGGCCGGGTGGCGTGGCAGTTCGCTCGCGACTGGGCAGGCACACACACGCCCGCCTGAGCGCGCCGCCTGCGCTGATCACGCAGCACGAAATTTTTCTGTTCTGGCTGCATCCGTTTTCCGCGTGCGCGGCTAGTGCTCTTGGTAGTGACCCTGTTCATCACCTCAAGGAGCTTTTCGTGACATCCCCCCGTCTTGCAGTTTCGCTTTCGGCGCTTGCCCTGGCCGCCGGCCTCACCGCCTGTTCCTCGATGGACGGCAGCAAATCGTCTGCCGCACCGGCGCCCAGGGACGGCGAGCTTGCCATGCCCGCCAATTACACCGCCTGGCCGGTGTTCATGGCGGGCATCCAGAAGAAGGAAGCCAGGCAGATCCGCGACATCTACGTGAACAAGATCGGCACGCAGACGAAGGCCGGCGGCCCGTTCCCCAACGGCACCGAGTTCGTGATGGAAATCTATTCGGTCAAGCTGAACGCCGACGGCACGCCCGCGCTCGACGCCAGCGGCAACATGAGCAAGGACAAACTCTCCAAGATTTTTCTCATGGCCAAGGGCGCGGGCTGGGGCGACAGCGTGCCGGCGGCGCTGAGAAACGGCGACTGGATCTACACCGCGTTTGAAGGCAACGGGACGCGCGGTGCGGCGGACCAGTCGTCCTGCCGTGCCTGCCACCTGCCACAGGCCGACAAGGACTTTGTGTTCCATTACGATGCCTGGTTCAGGCAGCGCGCGTCTAGCGCCCCGCTCACGCCAATGTCGCAGATGCAGGCCATGGCTGCGGCGCACGCAGTCTACTGACGCCGGCATTCCCGCATGGCGGGCGCGCTGGCACAATGCGGGCTTTCCCGCATAGCGTCCGCGCCGCATGTCTGTCCCTGTCGAAGTCGTCGCCGCCGTCCTCGTCCGCCCGTCGGGCGAGGTCATGCTTGCCAGCCGCCCGGCCGGCAAGATCTACGCCGGCTACTGGGAGTTTCCCGGCGGCAAGGTCGAAGCCGGGGAAACGCTCCAGACCGCGCTTGCGCGGGAGTTGCACGAAGAGCTCGGCATCACCGTCAGGCGTGCCTGCCGCTGGATCACCCGCGTATTCGTGTACGAACACGCCACCGTGCGGCTGAATTTTTTTCGCGTGTTCGACTGGTCGGGCGAACCGCATCCCCGCGAGGGCCAGCGTTTTTCCTGGCAATTTCCCGAGGCAGTCACGGTTTCTCCGCTGCTGCCGGCCAATTTCCCTATCGTCAAGGCGCTGACGCTGCCCGCCGTGCTCGGTATCAGCCACGCCGAATCGCTGGGCGTCGATGGTTTTCTGCAACGGCTCGACGCTGCGCTGGCGCGGGGGCTGCGCCTGATCCAGCTACGCGACAAATCCCTGCCGGATGAAACACGCCTGTCCCTGGCGCGCGAGATCGTCCGCCGCGCCCACGCCTGCCGCGCCCGAGTGGTGGTGAACGGCAGCATGGATCTTGCGCATGCTGCCGGGGCTGACGGCGTGCATCTCGATTCCTCTGCCGCCGCCAGGTTGAAGACGCGGCCCGCTTGTGGCTGGCTGGAGTCTGCCCTGGTGGGCGTCTCTTGCCACGACGCGGCCGAGCTGGCGCATGCCGCTGCGCTGGACGCCGATTACGCCCTGCTTTCGCCGGTGCTGCCCACGCTCACCCATCCCGGCGCCTCCACGCTGGGCTGGGAAACCTTCGCTGCGCTGGCCGCCGCCAGCCCGATCCCGGTTTATGGGCTGGGGGGGCTGGAACTGGCCGACGTCGAACTGGCCCGCTGCCACGGCGCGCACGGCGTGGCCCTGCTGCGCGGCGCGTGGACATGAAGCGCGCGTTCGTCCCGCTGCTGGTGGCACTGGGTCTGCTGGCCATCGCCGCCGCCGGCTGGTGGCTGAAACGGCCGCCCGAATCGCTGAACGTAGCCTGCGTCGATCCGGTGGCGGGCTGTGTCTTCAGCCATGCCGGCCGGCCCGCCAGACTGCGCTTCTCCGTCACCCCGGTTCCGCTGCAAGCCTTCGAACTCACGGTCGACGCGCCGGGCGCGCGCCGTATCAGCGCCGAATTCCAGATGGTGGGCATGGACATGGGTTTCAACCGCTACCCGTTGCGCCCGGCTCGCGGCGTGTTCAGCGCCGACATCACGCTGCCGATCTGCATCAGCGGCCGCCATGACTGGCGGGCGTTTCTGACCATAGACGGGGAACGCTATATGTTTCCTTTCCAGTCAGGCTAAGAGCCCCCCAGAAATGTTCACGTTAGCGTCACATTTCGCGGCCTATAATCACTATGGAAGAATTGGAGAAAAGTCATGATGCTTTCTGAACACACCAACAAGCAGTTCGACGCCGAGCTCGAGTCTGTGCGCGCGAACGTGCTGAAAATGGGTGGCATGGTCGAGGAACAGATCGTCAACGCTGTCGAAGCGCTGGTGAAGGGCGATCTCGAACTGGCCGAACGCGTGGAAACCAACGACCATAACGTCAACGCTCTCGAAGTGACGGTTGACGAAGATTGCGCCAACATCGTCGCGCGCCGCCAACCCACCGCGTCCGACCTGCGCATGGTGATGATGGTGGTGAAGACCATCACCGACCTGGAACGCATCGGTGACGAAGCCGCCAAGATCGCTCGCATGGCCAAGCTCATTCACAAGGCCGAACGCATCAGCCTGCCGCGTTTCTCCGAAGTCAAGTACATGTCCGATCTGGTACTCGACATGTTGCGCAAGGCGCTCGACGGCTTTGCCCGACTGGACGCCACCAAGGCTGTCGACATCGCCCGCGCCGACCAGCAGGTTGACGAAGAATTCCGCCTCAACCTGCGCCACCTCATCACCTACATGATGGAAGATCCGCGCACCATCTCGGTCTTCATCGACATCCTGTTCGTCGCCAAGGCCATCGAGCGCATGGGCGACCACGCCAAGAACATGTCCGAATACGTGGTCTACATGGTCAAGGGCAAGGACGTGCGTCATACCTCGCTGGAAGAAATCGAACGAGAAGTGCTGTAAGCCGCCGGGCGTTCAGCGCAGCCGCCGCATTGAAAACGGGTACCCTCGGGTGCCCGTTTTGTTTGCCGGCCGGCGGCGTTCAGCGCGCCGGCGGCACGTAGCCCGCCGCCTTGTCCACCTCGCCCCCGCCAAAGAAATAGCGGTTCATCTGCTCCATCAGGTAGCTGCG
>JAIWOL010000179.1 GCA_020216925.1 Thiobacillus sp.
CCCCCACCCCGATCACGTCGGAAAGTTGATTAACCCAGGGGGTCAATTCCAGATGTCGTCAGGGGGTTAAATCTGCGTGTCGCTTGACAGCCAGGCCGAATTCATAGGCAGCCGTGTTCACCGGCGTATAGCGCGCCAGCAGGGTCCAGTCCCAGTTATGGTCTACCCGGCTGCGGTCGCGCGCATTGAAACGGTTGGCGTCAGTCTGGTAGCTGCCGCTGCTGTAGCCCTGCACCTCGCCCGTGTCCGCACTCACGCGGTCATGGCGCAGGCCGATCCGGGTCAACCAGTCGGCTGCCCATTGGGCATTCCATTCGGCGAACACGCCGACGCGATCACGCTTGCCGTCGCGGATGTTCCAGAAATCATTGCAGCACATCGAACCGGGCAAAGGGCCGCCGATGGGCGGCCACCAGTCGTCGAGGCGATAACGCCGATACTCCGCGCCCATCCCCAGCGCGTGGGCATCCGACAGATCGACCGTGGCCTTGATATGGCCGCCCAGGGTCGTGGCCTTGGAATCCATCGGCATCATCAGGCCCACGATGCGTTCGTCGAGCATGTCCATCTTGTGGCGCACATGCTGGCGGAACAGCTGGGTTTCCAGCCTGCCCCATTCGGTCTGGCCGCTAGCGCGCAGATTGACGAGACGATTACGGTTGGCCGGACCGTCCCGGTCGAGCAGATAGTTACCCGGCACGGTCGGGTCGTCCGGATCGGGATGACTCGACAGCATATCCATGCGCTGGTTGGGAAAGCCTTCGTAACCCACAAGCTGCTCGCCGAGGCCCAATTCAAACAACCAGTCTTCGCGCTGGGCAGCCAGGTCCAGCGCCCGGTTGCGCGCGCCGCGATACGCGCTCGACGCCACCTCGTCCTGCGCAATGGGCCGTGCGCCCAATTTCTGCCACAGTCCCGGCAGCTTGAACGCGCCGGCCGCCTCGTAGTTGTCCGCGCGCGAGCCCGATTCGCTGTAAGCCAGCGCCAGATTTTCGCCGGCCAGCGACGCGCCCAGCGAATAGCCACGCGCCTCTCCATTGCTGCGATAAAAACCGCCGAGTTCTCCCGACACCCGCGGGGAATCGCCGGGACGGGCAAAGCGGGGCGCGGCGGACTTCACCTGGATCGTGCCGCCGATGCTGTCCCCGCCCAGGCTCACCGGCGCGATTCCGGCGAAAACCTCGATGCTTTCCACGCGCGACGGATCGATATACGACAGCGCCGAATTCATGTGATTCGGACACGCGGCGGCCAGATCCATGCCGTCTACCTGGACCCGCAAACGCTCGTCGGCCAGCCCGCGCAGCACCGGCAAAGCGGAAATGCCGCCAGCACTGTAGACACTGGCGCCCGGCACATCTTCGAGCAACCGGGCAGTGTCGCTGCTTCGGGCGCGCAGCGGCGCGATGCGGTCCTGCGTCAAACGCTCGCCTTCCTCAGCTGTGATTTCCGGCGTGGCCTGCACGACAACCGCTGCGAGGGCGGCGGCCTCTGCCAGCACCGGCGCGGGCTCCCCCGCCTGAGCCGCTGCCGCGGCGGACAGCAGCAACGCAGCTGCAAGCGCGCGCGTCAGCAGCGGCAACAAAGCCTTGGGGACGCGGTTCAAACTGGGCGCCGGCGCGCAGGCCAGCCGACCAGCCCCAGGCCCGCCAGCAGCATCGCCCAGGTTTCGGGTTCTGGCACGGGTGCCGTGGCCAGGGTAATGACCTGCGAAACGGGGAAGCCGCTCATGGTGCCGATCGCGCCGTAACCGGCGATGGTAGTGCCTGTCATGCACACCGCGCCCATCATGCCGCCGGGAGCGCAGTCGGCGTAGGCGAGCTTGTCGATCTGCGCCTGCGTGAGCGCAGCCAGCGGGTTGTCGGGGACGAAGATCAGGGCATAGGCGTTGCCGGGATTGTTGGCCGGCCTGGGGAATCCGAAATAGACGCCGCCCGCGTCAACCCCTGCCTGAGGCGACCAGCCATCTCCCCCAAACATAGTGGTGAAGGTATTGGTGTTGGCGTTCCTGAAAGTTGCTGCGAACGTGCCGCCCAGACTGGCGTCGTACCACGACACCAGCTGATGGCCGAGGGTAAGCCAGGTCATGCCGTAGTCGCCGAGCGGGGAAGCGTTGAACGGGTCGCCCGTCATCGATTCTGACAGCATGCCGGCAAGGCCGCTGACGGTTTTGCTGTGCGAGTCGTATTCGAAGCTGCCCTTGAAGATGGTGTCGCGCGGCTGGGTATCCGGCTCAAAAAAGGTCAGCGTAATGTTGTAGGTTTCGGTATGGGCCAGCGCGGGCATTGCGCCCAGCAGCCCCACCGCGGACAAGGCAACCAGCAAGGATTTCATTTCGGTCTCCGGGAGGAACAATCATTGAAACGCGCGACGACGCGCTGCCCAGCCCACCAGGCCGAGGCCCGCGAGCAACATGCCCCAGGTTTCGGCTTCCGGGACGGCGGCGATACTCTGGGTGATGGGTGCGGTGCCCCGCATGGTGCCGCCCGGCCCGCCACTGGCGGTGAGCCAGCCCGCCATGCAGATGGTGCCGGACCCGTTGCGCGGCATGAGGCCGGCCGGGGTGCAATCGCCGTACGCCAGTTTGCCGAGCTGGACAGGCGTCAGTGCGGCGGTGGGGTCGGCCAGGGGGATGTAGAGCGTGGCAAAAGCATTGTGATTGCCGTAGGTGTAGACCGGCCCCATCGTGCCGGTGCCGGCAAAGCCGCCCCCGGCGAATACATCGGTGGTGTTTTCCTTGAACACGGTGACGATCAGGCCGTCCGTCCCGTCAGCAACCACCGAAAGCTGATGCGTGAGGGGCACCCAGGTGGCGTTGCCGTCCATGGCCTGCGACAGCTGGCCTTGCAGGTTGGAAACCGTGCCGTTGTGCGCGTCGAAATCGAACGTGCCGATGAAATAGGTGTCCCAGTCGGGATGTGATACGTCGTAGATAACCTGGTTGTAGACCTGGGTCACACTGTAGGTCACGCCGTGGGCCTAGGCAGGCGCAACGCCCACAGCGAATCCCGCGGCGGCAATGGCAACGGCGCGGCGCGCCAGACGGGCCGGATCGGCAAACATCATCATCTTCTCCCTGATTGCAAAAACCCTTGCAGGTGTCGCACCTGCGTTTCGGCATAGCTTAGGGAGCGAGACAGGAATATCAATTAGGCATTTTGTCGCAGCCCGCGTGGTTGTCTGCACACGGGCCCGTGGCGGAAGTGAAGGATTCAGCCGTCGAGGAGAATGTCGAACAAGCGTGCGCGCGCCGGCTCGCTCAAGCCGCGCAGCACTCGCACCGCCTCATCTGCCACGCGGGGGTCGCGTGTGAGGGAATATTCCACGGCCAGCCGCCGCCACACCTCGGCAAGCGCCGGGTCGGTGGCGCGCAGCCTGTCGAGTGCCTGCGACACGCCGGCCTGGCCCCTGGTCAAGTAGAACGTCAGGCCCAGGTTGTGCCAGGCCGGCAGGTAACCGGGGTCGATCTCCACCGCCGCGCGCCAGGCCCGCATCGCCTCGCGCGGACGACCACTGTCGCGCAGCAGGCTGCCGAGGTTGTTGCGTGCCTGCACGTCGTCGGGCGCAAGGCGCAGATTGCGCTCGTAGGCGGCGATGGCTTCCGTTGGCCGACCCAGCGCCGACCACGCCCGCCCCTGGACAAACCAGGCCAGCGGGTTGTCCGCCTCCGTCCGCGCCCAGGCCTGTCCCAGCGCCAGCAGGCCGGGCCAGTCGGCGCGCTGCTCCAGCCCGCGTGCCTGCACCACCCAGTCGGCGCGGGCCGCCTTCGGCGCAGGCTGGCCATCCAGTCCGAAGGTTTGCGCGCCTGCCCGGACCGCGCCGGGTAAACTCGCCAACAGCATGCAGACGAGGCTTGCTGAAATATATCGATGCATATGCCCGATTCTACGCGGCGCGATCCGCATCGCGTATGCTGTCGAATCATTCAGCCCGCCGCGCGTCCATGTCCGCCACCGAACACTTCATCCCCGGCAAGGACGCTTCGCTCGAAGCCTCCATCGCCAGCCTGCAATCGCAACTGGACGCCCTCGGTTTCCACATCGAGGAGCGCGCCTGGCTCAACCCGGTGGAAGGCGTATGGTCGGTGCACATCCGCGACCGCGACTGCCCCATCCTCTTCACCAACGGCAAGGGTGGCACGCAACTGGCCGCGCGGGCGAGCGCGCTGGGCGAATACTTCGAGCGGCTGTCGACCAATTATTTCTGGACGCACTTCTATCTGGGCGAGACGATCGCCAGGCGCAGCCACGTCCACCATCCCGACGAGCGCTGGTTCGAGGTGAACGATGACGCCTGGCCGCAAGGCCTGCTCACGCCCGAACTGCACGCCCACTACAACCCCGGTCAAAGCGTGCGCGCCGGCCAGCTGATCGACCTCAACTCCGGCAACTTTGATCGCGGCATCTGCGCCATCCCTTACCAGCGCCTTGCCGACGGCAAGACCGTGTATTTCCCGGTCAACCTCGTCGGCAACCTGTACGTGAGCAACGGCATGTCGGCCGGCAACACGCTGATGGAGGCGCGCACCCAGGCGCTGGCCGAAATCTTCGAGCGTCACGTCAAGTTCCGCATCATCGCCGAGGGCCTGTGCCTGCCCGGCGTTCCGGAAGCCGTCATCGCGCGCTATCCGCGCATCGCCGCCGGCATCCGCGCGTTGCGCTGCGCCGGTTTCGGCATTCTGGTAAAGGATGCCTCGCTCGGCGGCCAGTACCCGGTGATGAACGTGACCCTGCTGCATCCGCAGGATCAGGGCTGCTTCGCCAGCTTCGGCGCGCACCCGCGCTTCGAGGTCGCGCTCGAACGCGCGCTCACGGAACTGTTGCAGGGCCGCGCCCTCGATGCGCTGGCCGGCTTCCCGGCTCCGGGCTTCGATCGGAGCGAAATCGCCGACCCGCAGAACCTGGAAATCCACTTTGTCGATTCCAGCGGCGTGATCAGCTGGCAGTTCCTGCGCGACACCCCGGACTACGACTTCGTCGACTGGAATTTCGGCACCATCACCGAAGAAGACTACCGATGGTCGGTCGACGCGCTGCACGCCGAAGGCCACGATCTGTACATCGCCGATTTCACCCACCTCGGCGTCTACGCCTGCCGCATCCTGGTGCCCGGCGTGTCAGAAATCTACCCGATCGAAGAACTCGAATTCGAGAACAACAGCGTCGGCAACCTGATCCGCCCCGCGCTCGCACGCCTGCCCGAACTCGACGACGACGTATGTGCCGAACTGTTCGATCTGATCACTGAACTGGAGCTTGCCGACGACCGTCTGGTCACGGTGCTGATCGGGCTCGCGGCCGATGCCGATTCGCCGTGGACTGACCTGCGCGTCGGCGAATTGAAGCTGCTGCTGGCGCTTGCGCTCGGCGACGACGACGCCATCGGCGAAGGCTGCGCCTGGATCGCCCAATACGGCCAGCGCAGCGATGCGCGCCTGAAGGTCTACCGCTGCATCGCCGACCTCGCCCGGCTCGACGACCCCAATTCCTTCGAACCCGCGCTCGCGCTGATGTACGGCCGCGACACGCTGGAACAGGCATTTGCGCTGTTCAACCAGGACGAGCGCTTCTTCGGACTGACGCGGCTGGGCAGCGATTTCGAGGGCAGTGCGATCCACCAGCGCTTGCTGGAGGCCTACCGCAAGGTGCGCGGCTAGATCAGCAACCGATGGCATGTCAGGGCTTACGTCCGCACTGCGCGCTGCCTCGCTGTTTCATACAAACACAACGCCGCCGATACCGAGACATTGAGGCTTTCCACCGTGCCGCCGATGGGGATGCGCGCAACCTGGTCGCAGCTTTGCTTGACCAGACGGCGGATGCCGGCGCCTTCGGCGCCGAGCACCCAGGCGATGCCGGTTCTGGCGTCTATGCCCGAGAGCGCTTGCTCGCCGTCCATGTCGGCGGCGATGACCCAGATGTTGTGCTCCTTCAGGTCCTCGATGGTGCGCGCGAGGTTGGTGACCATGATGTAGGGCACGGTCTCGGCGGCGCCTGATGCGACCTTTTCCACGGTGGCGTTGATGCCGACGGCGTTGTCTTTCGGCGCGATGACGGCGTGCACACCGAAGGCGTCGGCCGAGCGCATGATGGCGCCGAGGTTGTGCGGATCGGTGACGCCGTCGAGGATGACGAGCAGCGGCGGGCCCTGGATGTTTTCCAGCACCTCGTCGAGCGAATGCGTGAGCGCGACCGGCTTGACGCGGGCGACCACGCCCTGGTGCTTGGCAGCCTTGCCGACCAGCCTCGTCAAACGATCGGCTTCGACCTGCGCGAGTTTGACGCCGTTGTCTTTCGCCTGATGCACCAGGTCGCGCGCGCGCGCGTCGCGCCGGGTGAGGTCGAGGTAGATTTCGAAGATGCCCGCCGGGTCCTGGCGCAGCCGCGCCAGCACCGGGTGGAAGCCGTAGATGAGTTTTTCCGCGGCGTGTCTGTCGGCGGTTTTGTCGCTCATTTTTTCTTGCCGGACCGGGGTTTCCTGCTGGCCGCTGCCTGCGCCGGCGGGGCATCGTTTTGCGTTGCCATCTCCACCCATTCGATCAGGCTGAAATCGATTTTGCTGGTTTCGATGTCGGCACGCATCACCTTGATGCGCACCCGGTCGCCCAGCCGATAACGCTTGCCCGTGCGCTCGCCCAGCATCCAGTGCTTGGACGGGTCGTAGTGGAAATAATCCTGGCCCAGCTCGGAAACATGGACGAGGCCTTCGATGAAGATGTCGTCGAGCGCGACGAAGATGCCGAAGCTGGTCACGGCGCTGACGGTGCCGTTGTACTCTTCGCCGATACGGTCACGCATGAAATAGGTCTTGAGCCAGGCGTCGACGTCGCGCGTGGCATCGTCGGCGCGGCGCTCGGTCATCGAACAGTGCGCGCCGATTTCGGCCAGCCCCTTGCCGGGCAGTTTTTCCCCCTTGAGCACGGCCTTGATGCCACGATGCACGAGCAGGTCGGGATAGCGGCGGATTGGCGAAGTGAAGTGGGTGTAGGCCTCGTAGGCCAGACCAAAGTGGCCCTTGTTGTCGGGGCTGTACTGCGCCTGTTTCAGCGAGCGCAGCATCACGGTCTGCAACAGGCCATGGTCGGGTCGATCCTTGATTTTTTCTAGCAGCGTTGCGTAGTCCTTGGCGTGCGGTTTGTCGCCGCCGCCGAGGTCGAGGCCGAATTCGGCGAGAAAACCGCGCAGCGCAGCGAGTTTCTCCGGCGTGGGGCCTTCGTGCACACGGTAAAGCGCGGGCTGCTGGTTTTGGTGCAGGAAATCGGACGCGCAAACGTTGGCTGCCAGCATGCATTCTTCGATGATGCGGTGCGCGTCGTTGCGCGCCACCGGAACAATGGCCTTGATCTTGCCCTGCTCGTCGAAAATGATCTGTGTCTCCTGCGAGCCGAAATCTATGGCGCCCCGCTTGGCGCGGGCCTTCAGCAAGGCGCGGAAGAGTTTGTCGAGCGCCTGTAGCTGCGGCATCAGCGCAGACTGTTTTTTGTCCGGTGTGCTCACCCCCGAAAGCCAGTCCCATACCTGGTTGTAGGTGAGACGCGCGTGCGAATGGATCACCGCGGGGTAGAAGCGGTATGCCTTGATGTTGCCGGCGCTGCCGATCTGCATGTCGCACACCATAGACAGACGATCCACTTCCGGATTGAGCGAACACAGGCCGTTCGACAGCGCCTCGGGCAGCATGGGAATCACGCGGCGCGGAAAATAAACCGAGTTGCCCCGCGTATAGGCTTCGGTATCAAGCGCGTCGCCAGGCCGGACGTAGTGGCTGACGTCGGCAATGGCGACTATGAGCCGGAAGCCGCTGCGGCCCTGGGGTTCGCAGTACACGGCA
Organism: Thiobacillus sp.; assembly: GCA_020216925.1. GTDB lineage: Bacteria > Pseudomonadota > Gammaproteobacteria > Burkholderiales > Thiobacillaceae > Thiobacillus. Next base: position 7,831 of record JAIWOL010000179.1, read on the forward strand.
TCGTCGAAATCGCGCGCGGTTTCGCCGTCGATGGTGACAAGCGGCAGGTGACGGATGTCCTCGCGCCCCGCCATGTCCTTTTTCAGCACTTTTTTTGGCAGGGCTCCGGCCTGCTTTTCCACATCCTCTGGAAACACATGGGGCAGGTCGTGCTTGCGCAGCGCAATCTCGATTTCCATGCCGGGGCTGGTGAAACTGCCGAGGATTTCGACGACGCGGCCGACCGCCTCGTTGTGCGCGCCGGGCTGGGTCACGATTTCCACCGTCACGACCTGGCCGGACTGCGCGCCGTTTGCCTGCTCCGCCGGCACCAGAATATCCTGGTTGATGCGACGATTTTCTGCGATCAGGAAGCCGACGCCACCCTCGAGGTAATAGCGGCCAACAACTGTTTTGTTGACGTGTTCCAGCACCTCGACGATCTTGGCCTCGCGACGGCCGCGTTTGTCGAATCCGGCGACGCGCACCAGCACGCGGTCGCCATGCAGCACGCGGTGCATTTCCTTGGGCGACAGGAAAAGATCGTCGCCGCCCTCTTCCGGCACGACAAAGCCGAAGCCGTCGGGATGGCCTTCGACCCGGCCCTTGATGAGGTCCATCTTGTCGGCGATGCACAGCTGCCCCTTGCGGTTGAGCATGAGCTGGCCATCGCGCTGCATGGCGCCCAGCCGGCGCTGGAACAGTTCGAATTCATCTTCGGTGATTTCCAGCTGGGCGGCGAATGCTTCGGCATCCACCGGACAGCCGGCTTCGCCCAGCAGTTGCAGGATGTATTCCCGGCTGGGCAGCGGCGACTCGTAACGCTCGATTTCGCGCTCGTAAAACGGATCGGCCAGACGGATGGCAGGCACCTTGTGCTTGCTGCCACGGCCACGGGATTTTTTGGGTGCAGAAGGTTTCGTTGACAAGTTATTCTCGGCTCTCTAAAATGCGCGCCTTCATTGCCCAGATGGCGGAATTGGTAGACGCACTAGGTTCAGGTCCTAGCGGTGGCAACACTGTGGAGGTTC
>JAIWOL010000105.1 GCA_020216925.1 Thiobacillus sp.
GTGCTTCGTTTCCAACGATGGCCTCCTTGCGAACAAGGGGGGTCAATTCCTCGTGTCGCCAGGGGGTCAATTTACGGTGTCGCCTGACAGCCCGTTACCTGCGCGCCGGCACGGTGTTCACCACGCATCGAGCCATGGCCAGGCTCATGGCGCAGACGAGCCAGGGGTTCGATCGTCTGCTGGGTGCCGCAGACTGGACGCAGACCGTTTTCATGGGGCGGGTCGGGTCTGGCGGTGCGATCCACAGCCGCTCGCTGCGTCAGCCGCTCGCCGCGCTGTGCACCTGACCGCAAATTCTGTCGGTTTTTTTTACACCGGGCCGGCGCCCGCACTCGATCTGGTCGGGTAACATAAAAATAATTCCATAAAAAACAATTATTTATGGCGTTAAAGCCTGACCTGGCATGGCTGGTGCTTGCTTAGCGTGCAGTGAATCATTTCCCGTCACCAATTAACAGGAGCACGTCATGAAAAAAACCGCACTTGCCTTCGCGCTGATGGCCGGCCTTTCTGCCCAGGCCCAAGCTGGAATCGACTTTATCTTCAACTACGCCCTGGCCAACGCCGCTGAAGGCTACATGCCGCCAAACTTCACGGTTCCGGACTACAACAACTTCAATAGCCTGCTGTCGAAAGTCACCGACGAAATGAAGTTCACCGCAGACTCGCTGCTGGTGTTCAATTCGGGCACGCCTTTCGCGGCGGGTTCGACCTTTACTGACTACATCCTTATGCGTGTCGACCAGCGGTTCAACGATAGCGCGAACAACTTCGATGTGTACAATCTCAACTCTGATCGTCAGGTCACGGCCATAATCGTCGCCAGCGGCACATTCGTGTCCAACGGGAATGCAGTCATCAGTGGGCTGAGCCGCTTTGATATTTATTACGACGCGGGCGACAACGTCAGCGCTCCTTTCACCTATGCCGACCTGACGGACGCGGGCTATGCCAACTTCGTCGACGGTACCCTGGTCGAACAAGGCACCCTGCTGCCTGGCAGCGGCGGCGTTACGGGCGCGACCATTCCCGATGGCGCGGTGAACATCAACGTTCAGCTTACCAATGTGCTTGCCGGCGGCGATTTCGAACTCGACGGATCCGGCAGCCCCTTCACCAAGCCGATCGCTGCGCTGACCAACGGCAACAATGCACTGTGTACCAGCGATGGCGGCACGCAGACCTGCCTAGGCACGGAAGCAGGCATCGCCGCTTTCTTCCAGGGCCAGGGTTTTGCCGGCGCCGTTGCCGGTGCAAATTCGTTCTACACCCGCACCGACGGTTCGTTCGAGAAGGCATTCGTCCCCGAGCCGGCCTCGCTGGCGCTGGTGGGTCTGGGTCTGGTTGGCATGGGCATCGCATCGCGTCGCCGCAACAAGAAAGCCTGATCATCAGGTGTGCGCTGGCAGCTTCGGCAGCCAGCCCCCAACAAAAAAACCCCTTCGGGGGTTTTTTTGTTGGGCGGCCAAGACGGGGTATTGCGGCCGCGGCACAGTCTCGGCGCAAGCCCGCGGGGAGCCGGCCGCAATGATGCCCCGGATTGACCGCTTGCCGCACGCGTGAACGCTGTCTGACCCCGGCGACTACGCGGTTGCCGAAACGCGTACCTGCCGGTTGGAAATCACCGTCGGCGGGATCGCCGCACCGGCCGCTCCTTCTGTAGAGGGCGCGCCCCGGCGCGGCACTCGATGCGCCACCGCAGCGCTGCGGGCACCCGGCGCGCGCAGCAGCCGGTTCGGCTGCGGTTTACGCTTGATCCGCTGTGCGGCGGCAAGGCGTGCGCGGTATGTGCCGGGTGCTTGCGGCTCAGGGAGATTTTTTGTCGAGTGAGGCCAGCAGCGAGGCGGCTTCGGTGCGGATGGTGCCGGTTTTGAGCTGGCTGAGCGGAACGAGATGGCGCCGTGCGGCTTCTGGCTGGTTTGCCAGAATGAGCGCACGGGCAAGATGGAGCCGGTAAGCGGGGATTTGCGGCGCCCGTTCGACGGCCTGTTCCAGGAGTGCCACACCCTGCTGGCGCGTGGCGGGCTGGTTGGCAAGCAACCAGCCGTAGGTGTCGAGGACGTTTGGATTTTCGGGCGTGATCGCGTGGGCGCGGCGGGCCAAATCCAGTGATTCCTTGGCATTTTTGTCTTGCAGGATGAAAGCCAGGTTGTTGAGGGCGTCGATCTGCCGGGGCTGGCTGGCGAGAACGGCACGATAATCCGCTTCGGCGCCGGGCAGGTCGAGCCGGGCCAGTCTGAGCTCCGCGCGGGCAAGGCGCACGCCCGTATCCTGGGGGCGGCGGGCCAACCAGTCGTCGAGCAGGCTGTCCGCCGACTTGATTGTGCCGTTGCGCGAACGCGCGCGGAAAAGCTTGAGCAGCGTGCTTTGGCTGGGAGCCAGGCTAAACGCTTTGGCCAGCGGTGCGGCGGCCTCGTCCCATTTGCGAAGGGCCAGCAGGACGTCGCCTTCGAGCAGGAAGGGGTCGGCTGCGCCGGGCAGCGAGACTTGGCTGCGCCGGGCGATTTGCAGCGCCTCGTCTGGCTTGTTTTCGCGCATGGCGAGGAGCGCGAGTTGCTCGTAGGCGGGGTAATACCCGGGGTGTGCGCGGATTGCGGATTCGAGCTGGCGGCGGGCTGAGGTGAGGTTGCCCAGTCCGAATTCAGCCAGGGCAAGACCCAGCTGCCAACGCGGGTTGTTGCGGGTGTCGTGCTTGATTGCGCGCTCGAAATTGCTGCGGGCATTGCTCGGATCCTGCTGGGCAAGCTGCGCTTCGCCGAGTGCGCCGAGTAGGTCGGGGCGTTCGGGGTGGGCTTGCAGTGCGCTGCGCAACGCGTTGATGGCATTGCCGGGTTTGCCTTCGTTGAGCGCGCGCGAGGCAAGGGCAAGGGCCACCTGGGGAGAATCGGGGGCTTCACGCGCGGCACGATCGAGCAGGGTGTTGGCCTCCTTGGGACGGGCGTCGCGTGCGGCAATCTGGGCCAGGGTCAGCAGGGCGGTGAGGTTGCGGGGTTGACGTTCGAGCAGGTCGCGCCAGAGCGACTCCGCTTCGCGGGGCTGTTTGTCCTGGATGAGCAGCGCAGCCAGCATGGCGCGCGGCGCGATTGCGTCGGGCAGATGTGTGAGCGCCTGACGCAGAGTTTGCCGGGCTGCGCCGTCCTGCTTGAGCATGAGTTGCGCGCGCGCGGCAAGTAGATAGGCGTCTTCCGCCTTGGGGTCGAGCTGGATTCGGGCCTGGGCGATCCGCAGCGCCTCGGCAGGCTGGCCCGCTCTGAGGTGGGTGCGGATGAGCAATAACTCGGTTTCGCTGGGGGCGTTGTCGAGTTTCCGGGCCTGTTCAAAAATGGCGAGCGCCTCGTCGAGTTTGTTTTGCCCGGCAAGCGCCTGTCCCAGATCGACGAGCGCTGCGGCGTTGTCCGGTTCTCTGGCGAGGGCGGCACGCTGGTAACGTTCCGCCTCCTGCCATTGCGCTCTGGATAGTTCGGCCTTGCCGGCAAGCACTAGGGCGCCCGTGTCTTGCAGCGACGCAAGCAGAATGGGCTGCAAGAGTTTTTTTGACTCCACAGGCTGGCCGATGCGCAGGGCGGCAAGCGCCTGAAGCTTGCGAGCTGCAACATGTCCGGGTTGTTGCAGCAGTATCCGCGCGAGGGTTTGCTGCGCCTGTTCCAGCGATCCTTGTTCCAGCAGGATGGTGCCGTGCAGGAGCTGGTAGGCAGGTACGTCGCTGCCGGTTTTCAGCGCCTGCTGAATGCGGCTGAGGGCATCGGGGTACTGCTTTTCCAGGTAGAACGCAAATGCTTCGAGATAGTCGGCGTCGGGGTGTTTGGGGACGATGGCGCGTATCTGTCTGGCTTCGGCCCGGGCCTGGTCGGGGCGGTCTTGCATCAGGTAGAGAATGCCAAGCTGGGTGTGCGGCGCGATGGCCGTGGGAACGCTGGCAATGGCGCGTTTGAAATAGTCGCTCGCCTGGTCGAGCTTGCCCGATTCGAGGCTGCGCTGCCCCAGCAGCCGGAGCGTGACCGCATCCTGCGGCGCACGTGCAAGCGCCTGTTCGAGCCAGCGCATGGCTTCTTCGCGCTTGCCTTTCACCCAGTCGCACGCGGCGAGCCCATGGTAGGCAATGATATTGCCTGCATCGAGCGCGTGGGCGTCGCGGTAGAGCGCGCAGCCGGTGTCGATCTTGCCGAGTCCGATCAGTGCGTCGCCGCGCAGGCTGGCGATACGCGACTGGTTGAGTCGGGAAAAATCGGGCTGGGGCTGGATGCTGTCGAGTACTTTCTGAAATTCGCCTTGCTGGATCAGGGCCGTGCCGAGCAGGGGCAGGATCGTTTCGGCCCGGACACCGAGTTCGCGAGCGCGCCGCAGTTCTTTTTCGGCGGCCTCGCCCTGACCGCTTTGTGCGTAAAGCTGGCCGAGCAGCAAGCGGGCTTCGGGATTGTCGGGCGCCTTGGCGACGGCATTCTTGAGTTCGAGTGTCGCGGCCTTGAGTTCTTTTTTGCCTTCGAAATCTTTGGCGCGCTGGATGTGTTCTTCGGGCGAGACGCTGGAATACGAGTCGCATCCGGCCGTCGTGGTGAGCGAGAGCACCAGCCAGATCAACAGGACAGGGGGGGAGCGGCGCACGATCGTTCCTTTCTGGGGGTAGTCAACGCGTTGAAGAGGTGGCGCGATCCAGACGGTTCAGCAGCGCGCGCGCCTCGGGCTCGCCTTCGAATTGCAGGCCGCCGGCAAGAATGCGCCTGAGTTCGTTGCGCGCGCGCTCGGTGTCGCCGGTCTGATACATGGCCAGCGCGTGGTGGTACTGGATGTCGGGATTGTCCGGGGTTTTCTGGAGCGCCTTCTTGAAGTAGTCCAGGCTTTTTGTCGCCTGGCCTGTCTTGAGCAGGGCCCAGCCCAGGGTATCGGCCGCGGCGGGGTTCTGCGGCGCGAGCTTGTAGGCCCGCTCGGCAAATTCAGGCGCCCGCTTGTCACCCAATTCTGCCAGCGCCCAGGCCAGATTGTTGAAAACCAGCAGGTTGTTCGGCAATGCATCTGCCAGAATCAGATAATGCTTCGATGCGGCGGCATGCTGGCGGCGTTTCATGAGGCTTTCGGCCAGCGCGGCGCGTACCGTATGGTCCTTGGGATTTGCGGCAAGCCAGTCGACGAGCTGTTTTTCGCCGGTTTCGCTTTGCTGCATGGCGGTGTAAACCTGGAGCTGCTGGATCAGTATCGCGGCCGAAGGATCGAGTGCGTAAGCCCGCTGATAGGCGGCCAGGGCTTCGGGGTGGTTGCGGCGCGCGTAGTGTGTCTGGGCTTCCAGCAGGAGACCGGAAACATTTTTTGGCTGGCTTTTCTGCATCTGCCGGGCGAGTTTCATGGCTTCATCGAAGCGCTGGCTCTGGATTTCCACTCCGCCGAGAAGCTGTTGAACGGCAATGGCATCGGGTTCGATCTGCAGGGCCTTTTGCAGGGTTTTGCGTGCCGCGTCGAAATCTTTGCCGACGATCTGTGCCGACGCGAGCTTGATGAGCACGGGAACCTTGTCAGGCTGCCGTTCGGCCAGCTTCCGATAGCTGGCAATGGCGTTGGTGGCGTCGCCGGTTGCCAGCTGTGTGGTGCCGAGCAGGTCGAGCGCGGCCGGGTTGTCGGGCTGGGCGTTGGCGGCTTCGCGCGCGGTGGCGAGCGCCTGGGTTTTGCTGCCCTTGGCGAGCTGGTAGCGCGCCAGGGCGAAGCGCGGCGGCAATGCCTGCGGGTGGGCGGTGGCAGCTTTTTCCAGCCAGCCGACGTAGGTTTTTTCATCGTTGTCGCGCAGCGCCAGGTCGGCCAGCGCGAGCATGGCGTTGAGATGCTTGGGATCGGCCTTGAGGATGGCGTCGAAACGGGCTTTTGCGGCGGCGGGCTGCTTGTCCTGCAGGTCCAACTGGGCGAGGTTGGCCGCGGCGGGGAAGAATTTGGGATCGAGTTTGAGCGCCTCGGTGAAGCTGGCGCGCGCGCGCGCGGCGTCGCCTTTGCCCAGCTGCGCCGCGGCCCGGTAATTCCAGGTGAGCGGGCTGGCGCCCTGTTTCTTTTCCAGAGCGGCGATGCTGGCGAGTGCGGCGTCGAATTGCTTGGCCTGCAGCTGGTTGAGGATGATGAAGGTGTCGGCGCGGCTGTCGCTGCCTTCCATTCCGGCGGCGGTCTGCAGATCGGCCATGGCGCGGGCGTCGCCCTGCGCCAGACGGGAAACGCCCAGGCTGGTGCGGATGGCGGCGTTGTCGGGGGTTTGTTTCGCGGCCTGTTCGAAATAGGCCGAGGCCTGCGCGAAGTCGCGTTTGGCCTGGGCGATTTCGCCGGCGACCGCCAGCACGCCGGCGTCGACGCTGGCGGCCTTGAGCGCGGGGGCCAGTGTTTTCGCGGCGTCGTCCGGACGGCCCTGGCGCAACTGGGCGGCCGCCAGCAGGCGTGAGGCGTATGGATTGTCCGGTACGGTTTTGACTACCTTGTTGAGGTGCGCTTCGGCGGTCTGCATGTTGCCCAGCGTATATTCGATCGCCCCGGCCAGGAGTTGGGCGGGGACGAAGTCAGGCGCGGCCTTCAGCACTGGCGCCAGATGGTCGCGCGCGGTTTCGGTTTTCTTGTCGCGGAAATCGATCAGCGCCTGAGTGTAGCGCGCCTGCAGGTTGTTGGGGCTGATTTGCAGCGCGGCATCGACTTCTCTGCGGGCGTCGGCCAGTTTGTTGTCGGCGAGGGCGATTCCGGCCAGGGCCAGCCGCGCCGGAATGTGCTGGGGATCGGTTTTGATGGCGTTACGATAAACCGCGACGGCTTCAGCTGGCTTGCCGGTGGCGAGCAGCAGGTCGGCCTTCAGCAGCAGGCTGTCGCGATGTTTGGGATCGATGCGCAGGGCTTCGTCAAGCGCCTGCATGGCGCCCGCGGCGTCGTTGTCGGCCAGCGCCAGCTGCGCCAGCGCCAGTTGCACGTCGGCATTGTCCGGCGCGGTTTCCGATGCCTGGCGCAGGCTCTTGCGCGCGTCTTCCTTGCGCCCCAGGCGCAGTTCTGCGGTGGCGCGCAGTGCCTGTAGCGTGGCGGCGGCGGGATCGCCCGACGCCGCCACGGGCAGCTCGTCCACTACACGCTGGAATTCGCCCAGATCGAGCAGGGCGCGGGCGAGCAGGGGATTGACGGCGGCGGCGGGAAAACCGGCCTCGCGGGCGCGCCGCAGCTCTTTTTCGGCGCTGGCAAAATTGTGCTGCGCGAGATAAAGCTTGCCCAGTTCGAAGCGCGCCTCGGCGTTCTTGTCGTCCTGCGCCACGGCGTTTTTCAACTGGATCATGGCTGCCTTGTCGTCACCCGCCGCGAGCTTGGCGCGGGCTTCTTTCAGCAGGGCGGCGCTGTCCTCGCTGCCGCAGGCGGCGAGTCCTAAAACCAGCAGGCTGGGGAGCAGCAATCGGTTGAGACGCTGTGGGAGAGTCTGACGCATGGCATGGCCTCGATAGTTGGCGGTGTCGCAGATGCAACAGCGATGACGAACGGTCGTCATCAATCTTCACGATGAATTGCCGATATAGTGGCGGTTCATCAACAAATCCACAAACGCATGGAACAAAAGCAAAATCTAAACCTAAACCAGGGCGTGCGCCATCCTGCCGCGGCGCTCTGGTTCCTGCTGTTGTTGTTTGGCTGCGGCGGCCTCGGCTGGGCGCCCCACGCCCTTTCCGACGCCGCTTTCGATCTTGCGCAGCGGGTATACGATCGCCCGAATGGCCGTGATCTGGTCACGCTGGGGCGGATGGTGTTGACCGAGAAGGGCCGTCCTCCGCGCATTCGTGAAATCGTTACTTACCGGCTCGACAAATCAGGCGGTGAAACCGCCAATCTGATTCGTTTTCTCGACCCCGAAGACATCGCGGGCACCGGCCTGCTCAGCATCGACAAGGCCGAAGGCAGCACGGATCAGTGGCTGTATCTGCCCGCGCTGGACCGGGTAAGGCGCATTTCCGGCGACCGCAAGGGGGGGCGCTTCGTCGGCTCCGATCTGTATTTTGAGGATATGCAGGAACGCAAACCGGCGAAGGATCGTCACCGCCTGCTAGGCCGGCAGACCGAAGGCGGCATTCTGTGCGACGTGCTCGAAAGCGTGCCGGTGGACCCCAGGGAATCGGTGTACAGCAAGCGCATCAGCTGGATCGATCCGGACACGGCGGTGCCGCAACGGGTGGATTATTTCGAGAAAGACCCCAATAATCCGTCCAAGCGCTGGCTGCTGCGCAGCAAGAAACGCAATCAGGGCTACTGGACGCTGACCGACAGCCGCATGATCGACCTGGCGAGCGGCCACGAAACCCGCATGGTGGTGGACGTCGCGTTGTACGACCAGAAACTGCCCGCAAAACTGTTCACCTCGCAAGCCCTGGCCGACGAAAGCCTGGAATCGGAATATCGACCATGAAAAAACTGTTGCTGACCCTGGGACTGTCGCTCGCCGCCCTGCCTGTTGCCGTTGCCAGCGAATTGCCGCCGCCGCGCGCCTCTGCACAGGATTCCCTGGACGACCTGCCGCCGCCGCGCACCACCACGCGCAAGCCGCGCGCGACGTCCGCCGAGCCGGGGCGGGGGGAGGTGGCGTCGCAGGCGGGGGGGGCGGGGGAATCCGCGCCGCAAGCCGGCACGAAGG
>JAIWOL010000180.1 GCA_020216925.1 Thiobacillus sp.
TCGCGCCGCAGCGCGGCGCGCAGGTCATCGGCCGCAGCGGTGCCCAGCGGCGCAAGCGCCGCGCGCGCGCCTGAATCGTCGCCGCTCCAGCGCAGCGCGCGCGCCCATTCAAGGCGGATGTCCGCATCCTCGGTCTCGCGCAGCAGCGTGCCGAGCGCAACGGCAGCGCGCTGATGCTCGCCGCGCTGGTTGGCAAGACGCCCGAGCGCAAAGCGCGCCTCGCGGTCGCCCGGACTGGCCTGCAATACCGCCCGGTAGGCCTGATCTGCGGCCTGCGCCTGCCCCATCCACAGCAGCACGCGCGCCTCGCCCTTGCGGGCGCGCAGGTCATCGGGAAAGCGCGCTCGTTGCGCCCGGTAGCCTGCCAGCGCGTCCGGCAAGCGGTCGAGCGCGAGCAGGGCTTCGGCCTGGCCGTGACGCAGTTCGGGGTCTTGCGGACGCGCGGCCAGTTCAGCTTCGAACATCGGCAAGGCAGCCTGCGCCTGCCCGGACCAGAGCAGTTGCCAGGCAAGCGCACCCCGCACGTCCGGCAGCCGCGACGGCGCCACGGCGACGACGCGCTGGTAGAGCTGCGCCGCCTCGCGATTGCGGTCGGCCCAGCCGTATACGCGCGCCGCCTCGATCAAAAGGTCGGCGTTGGCGGGATCGCGCGCGAGCAGGGCGTCGAACTCGGCGAGTGCCTGCGGCCAGGCGCGCAGGTCGGCGAAGCGGCGGGCCTCGGCAAGCGACGCCGCCGTGGCTGGCGCGCTGAGGCTGATCAGCAGGAGCAGGATGGCGAACGGTTTCACGAGGATTTGACGGTATGCAGGCTGGTCCAGGTAATGGCGCGGCGGGCGGGTTTCCGGAACAGCGACGGCAGGGCGATGACGGTCGTGAGCGACAGAATCATCCAGTAAACGATCGGGTAATAGACGGCATAGACGAAGTAGCGCGGGGTGCCGGGGTCGTAGGCGCGGTCCATGCGGGTGCCGAGCAGCAGTTGCAGCAGGCAGACGGTGGCGATCGACATACCCCAGAAATTGGGGATCGGGTGCGCGCCCACGGGGGGATAGCCGACGGCATACGAGATCAGCCAGAGCGTGGTGAGCGCGACGAAGCACACGGCCCACAGGGTGGACAGCACCGATTCCCAGAAGATTGGCCACATCCGCCGGAGCTTCCAGGTGAACGCCACGTCGCGGTGCCGCCTGAGCACCTGCATGAGCCCGCGCGCCCAGCGCATGCGCTGGCGGAAATGCGCGCGCAGGGTTTCGGGCACGGTCATCCAGACCAGCGCGCGCGGCTCGTAGCGCACGTCCCAGAAGCGTTTTTGCAGACGCCAGGTGAGCTCGATGTCCTCGGTCGGCATGTCGGGACTGAAGCCGCCCGCGTCGATGAGCGCGCTCTTGCGGAAGGCGGCGACCACGCCGGACACGGTGACGATGCGTCCCCAGATGCGCTGCGAGCGGCGCAACAGGCTGACGATGGAGGTGAATTCGATGAGCTGGAGCCTGGCGAGAAAGGTATCGACATTCTTGACGCGCGGGTTGCCGGTAACCGCCGCGACGCGCGCGCTGGAAAAATGCGGCACCAGGTGCCGGAGGATATCGGGTTCGACCTCGGCGTCGGCATCGATGATGAGGACGATTTCGCCGTTCAATAGCGGCAGCGCATCGTTCAGGGCCAGCGCCTTGCCCTCGTTCTGCCGCTTGCGCACCACCCGCACGCGCCCGCCCGCCGCGTGGCGGGCGACGATCTCGACGGTGCGGTCGCGCGAGCCGTCATCGACGACCACGATTTCGTAATCGGGATAGTCGATGCGCGCCGCGGCCGCCAGCGTCGCATCGAGCACGGCCTCCTCGTTGTGCGCCGGTATCAGGACCGAAACCCGCGGCGCCGGTTCGGGCAGACGCGGCGGGGATTCGTCCTGCTGCTCCCAGCGGCCGCGGAAGAACAGCGACGTCGTCATCCAGACGACCCCCGTGACAATGGGGTAGGCGGCAAAAAAAACCATCATCGCCCAATACAGCGAGGTGTGCTGGATGGCTTCGAGTATCGGGATCAGTGCGTTCATCCGTGCGTGAAATGCTTGTCCGTGCCGTCGGCGTCGATGACGACGACGCGCGCCGCGCGCAGCGCCTCCCAGTCCGCGTGGACGGTCTGCCCAGCCCAGTCGCGGGCGTAGTTCGATTCCACCTGACGCAGCCCCGTGCGCGGTCCCTTGGCGCGAAATATCCGGCGATTGTGCAACACCCAGATGAACGTCAGGGCGGGGAAGATCAGCAGACTGGCCGCGAGCAGCAGCAGCATGTCCCGCGGCTGAACCGCCTGGGTAGCGAGCACGTGCCACCAGGCCAGAAAAAAAAGTGCCCAACCGGCGACGAGCGCGAGCGCATGGACGGCCCGCCGGAATACGGTGGGGAGCGGCCGACGGCGCATCAGACCCGACGTCTGGCAAACCGCCTGAAAGCCGCCAGCGCGCCGAGCCCGGCGAGCAGGTTCAGCGCCGTCGCAGGCTCGGGCACGGGCGTGGTGTAGAGATAGGTCTGCGGCACGGTCGCCCAGGCACCGCCGTCCTGGGTCCAGGCAAGCTGCACCACGCCCGATTCCAGACGTTCCCAGGCCACGAGTTCAAAGCCGTAGAGGCCGGCGTCGAGCAGCAGGTCGTTATCGAACCCCAGGCGGTCGCGCGGGTTCAGGCCGTCCTGCAGCAGGCTCAGCGTGGCGCCCTGTCCGCTCAGGCTGAAACGGAAACCGTCGTCATACAGCACGCCAAAATTGTAAAAACCGCTCGTCGGGACCGCGACATAGCCGGTAAAACGCACGGCGTAATTGTCCTGATATTCGTCCGGGTCGGGATGAAAGAACGGCACCAGAGACTGCGCGCCCCAGGTGGGCGCCCAGGTGTCGAGGTAGCGCTGGTCGGCCCACTGGATATTGCCCAGCACGCCCGAATAAACCTGGACGACACCGGGTGCCCCGGACGGCAGCGAAAGTGCCGCCTCGGCATCGGCAAGCCCCCACAGCCCCGTGCCCCAGCTCTGGCTGCCGTGAATCGTGCCGCGCCAGTCGGCTGCCACCTGCACCCACTGGCTGTTGACGCCGTCTCCTGCGGCAAAACTGCCCGCAATCAGCGGCTGAATCGAAGCGGGGCTGGCCAGGGCCGGCGAACTCGCAAATCCCGCCAGCATGGCGAGGCCGCCTGAAAAAAAAAATCGTCTTCATGAAAGCTCTCCGTATAGACCGCGTGGTATCTGAATAGCTGGTGCCTAACAATTTTTGTGCCAGCGCGTCGTGCAGGGCGTGGCGGCAGCCCGCGCCGAGCCGCCGGCGACCACTGGCCGCGATCGCGTCAAAAAACCGGCGGCCTCGACGGGACGGCAACGCCGGTCCGTCTGCAAGCCCGGTTAATCCGGGCCTGTTTCTCTTGATGCAGGCGCTTACGCCAGCAGCGGCGGCTCGTCCATCAAGGCAATCTGTTCGCGCAGTTCGAGGATGCGCGCCTGCCAGTACTGCTGCGTATTGAACCATGGAAATGCGACAGGAAAAGCCGGGTCGCCCCAGCGGCGCGCAAGCCACGCGGCGTGGTGAATCAAGCGCAGGGTTCGGAGCGCCTCGACAAGATGAAGTTCGCGCGGATCGAATTCGGCGAAGTCCCCGTAGCCGGTGAGGATGTCGTTTAACTGCGCCTGCTGCTGTTCGCGCTCGCCCGACAGCAGCATCCACAGATCCTGTACCGCCGGCCCGCTGCGGCAGTCGTCGAAATCGACGAAATGCGGACCGGCGTCGCTCCACAGCACATTGCCGGCATGACAGTCGCCGTGCAGGCGCAGGGCGCGCACCGCCCCCGCGCGCGCATAGCAGTGGGCTACCTGGTCGAGCGCGTGGTCGACCACGCCCGTCCACGCCGGCGCGAGGTCGGCCGGCAGCCAGTTGCCGGCACGCAGAAAGTCGCGCGCTTGAATGCCGAAGGTTTCGACGTCGAGTGCGGGCCGGTGCACAAAGGGCTCCCGCATGCCCACCGCGTGGATGCGTGCGAGAAACCGCCCCATGCGCTCCAGCGTGCCGGGACGGTCGAATTCCGGCGGGCGGCCGCCCTGTTTCGGGAACACGGCAAAACGAAAGCCCGCATGCGCGTGCAGCGTGGCCCCCTTGAGGACGAGCGGGGCCACCACCGGAATCTCGCGCTCGGCCAGATCGGCGGTGTAGGCGTGCTCTTCGAGGATGGCTTCGTCGCGCCAGCGTCCGGGACGATAGAACTTCACCACCACGGCTGCGGCATCCGTCACGCCCGTCAGGTAGACACGGTTCTCGTAGCTGTTGAGCGCCAGCAGGCGGCCGTCGGCGCGCAAGCCGGTGCTGTCGAGCGCGTCGAGGACAAGGTCGGGCATAAGGCCGGCGTAGGGGGGAGGCGATTCGATCATGGATCAACCCGGACAGTGAGGCCGGATTATGCGGCCAGACACAAGCGATTTCCGGTTGCCGGCAAAAAACGCGGCTGCTCAGGCCAGGCTGCGGACGCGTCGGGAACGCGTGCGGCAATCCGTCGATGAGCCGTCACGTGCGCCCAACGTGCAGGGCGCACGAATGATTTCCGCCTGCACGAAGCAAAGCCTGCATGGATAGGGGGGGTTCGACGGCCATCGCCGCCCGGGGGGCGCGCCGCTTCGCCCGGGAAAGAATTTTTTTGCTGCAACGGCGTGTTCAATTTTTGTCGAACCCCGCATCGCCTAAGCTTGGCGAATGTCGACCGCTCTCGTCTGGCTCAAACGCGATCTGCGCCTGCATGACCACGCTCCGCTTGCCGCTGCTGCCGCGCACGCGCAGGCACTTGCGGTTTATGTGATCGAGCCGCAGTGGCTCGCCAGCCCGGAATTCGATCCGCAGCATCTCGATTTCGCTCTGGGCTGTCTGGCCGAACTGCGCGCCGCACTCGGCGCGCGCGGGCTGCCCCTGCTGGTTCGCACGGGCGAGGCGCGCGCCGTGCTCGACACGCTGCGCCGCGAAACCGGTTTCACGCATGTGTATTCGCACGAAGAGACGGGCCCCGGCTGGACTTACGCGCGCGATCTGGCCGTGGCCGACTGGTGCCGCGCGCACGGTGTGGTGTGGGAAGAAATGCCGCAGTACGGCGTAGTGCGCCGACTCGCGCGGCGCGCCGGCTGGGCGGCGCGCTGGCAGGGCCGCATGGACGCGCCGGAGCATGCAAGCCCCGCCGCGTTCCGGGGGGCGCGCCTTGACCTGGCCGACCTGCCCACGCTGGCCGATCTCGGCATAGCCCCGCACGGTCGCGCGATCCAGCCTGCCGGCGAACGCGCCGGGCTGGCCGTGCTCGACAGCTTTCTCACCCAGCGGGGCGGCGTCTACCGGCGTGCGATTTCCAGCCCGCTTACCGCCGAATCCGGCAGCAGCCGGCTCTCGCCCTATCTCGCCTTCGGCGCACTCTCGCTGCGCCGCGCGCATCAGGCCAGCGCCGCCGCGATCCGTCGCCGCCGCGCGGGCGGCGCCGCTGACCGCGCCTTCGCCTACGGCTTGTCTGGCTTCGTGTCGCGGCTCAGGTGGCATTGCCATTTCATGCAGAAGCTCGAATCCGAGCCGGAAATCGAATTCCACAATTTTTCGCGCGCGCACGACGGCCTGCGCGAGCCGCACTTCGACCGTACACGCTTCGACGCCTGGTGCGCGGGGCAAACCGGCTATCCCATGGTCGACGCCTGCATGCGCCAGCTCATCGCCACCGGCTGGCTCAATTTCCGCATGCGCGCGATGCTGGTTTCCTTTGCCGCCTACCCTTTGTGGCTGCACTGGCGCAAGCCGGGGCTGTTCCTCGCGCGGCAGTTTCTGGATTTCGAAGCCGGTATTCACTGGCCGCAAATGCAGATGCAGTCCGGCACCACCGGCATCAACACCCTGCGCGTCTATTCCCCCAGCAAGCAGGCCCTGGATCACGACCCGGAAGGGGTCTACATCCGGCGCTGGGTGCCCGAACTCGCGCGCGTGCCGCAGGGCTATCTCGCCCGGCCCTGGACGATGCCGGCAGAAATCCAGCGCGCCGCCGGTTGCGTCATCGGCCGCAATTACCCCGCTCCCGTCGTCGATGAAAGTTCCAGCATCAAAGCCGCCAAGGACGCGCTCTACGGTCTGCGCCGGCAAAGTGCCGCGCGCGAAGAAGCCGTCGCCATCGCCGACAGGCACGGCTCGCGCAAAAGCGGACTGCCCGGCACTTCGCGCCGCCAGCCCCACCGCCCCCGCTGCCCGCGCGACGCGGCTGCCGGCGGGGTACAGCGCGAGTTGTTCGATTTCTGAGCCCGCCATGCGCACAGCCCCGTCCCGCCACAAGGGCAACAAGGCCCGCCTCCCGTCCAGACCCTGCACAGTGTGTGGCCGCCCCATGAGCTGGCGGCGCGCGTGGGCGAAGAACTGGGATGAGGTGAAATACTGCTCGGAAGCGTGCCGGCGCAAGCGGCATGCGTAATCTCGTCCTCGTCCTCGGCGACCAGCTGAATCGGGACGCTTCGGCGTGGGACGGTTTTGACCCGCGGCAGGACAGTGCGTGGATGGCCGAAGTCGCCGACGAATCGACCCATGTGTGGTCGTCCAAGCCGCGCATCGCGCTGTTTCTCGCCGCCATGCGGCACTTCGCCGCGGATTTGCGCGCCGACGGCGTACCGCTGGTTTATCACCCGCTCGACGCGTACCCCGACTTTTCCGCCGCGCTCGCGGCCACGATCGCCAAAACCCGCCCTCATCGCCTCGTCGTCACCGAACCAGGAGAGTGGCGCGTGCTGCAAACGCTCGCCGCCACCGCCGCCGCGCACGGAATCGCACTCGATCTGCGCGCCGACCGGCACTTTTACTGCAGCCGCGCGGATTTCGCGCGCCATGCCGGCGGGCGCAAGCAACTGCGAATGGAATATTTCTACCGCGAGCAGCGCAGGCGTTTCGGCGTGCTGATGGACGGCGACGCGCCGGTCGGCGGGGCGTGGAATTACGACGCCGAAAACCGCAGCAGTTTCGGCGCGCGCGGGCCGGGCTTGCTTCCCGAGCGCGCGCGTTTCGCACCGGACGACACGACCCGCGCTGTGCTCGATCTCGTGAACACGCGCTTCGCGGCGCACCCCGGCGCGCTGGAAAATTTCGACTGGCCCGTCACTCGCGCGCAGGCGCTGACAGCGCTCGCGCGCTTCATCGAAGAACGTCTGCCGTGTTTTGGCGCCTATCAGGACGCGATGTGGACGAATCAGCCGTGGCTCTATCACGCCCAGCTTTCCGCCGCGCTCAATCTCAAGCTGCTCGCGCCGCACGAAGTGGTGCAGGCCGCCGAAACCGCGTTCCGGACCGGCCACGTGCCGCTCGCGGCCGCAGAAGGTTTCATCCGCCAGATTCTCGGTTGGCGCGAATACGTGCGCGGCGTGTACTGGCATTTCATGCCGGGTTATTCCGGCGAAAACGCACTCGACGCGCACGCCGGGCTACCCACGTTTTACTGGACCGGCGACACCGACATGGCCTGCCTCGCCGACACGCTCAGGCAGACCTTTGCCACCGGCTACGCCCACCACATCCAGCGGCTGATGGTCACGGGCCTCTACGCGCTCCTGCTGGGCGTGGAGCCGGGCCAGATCCACGCATGGTATCTCGCGGCATACGTCGATGCGGTCGAATGGGTGGAACTGCCTAACACGCTGGGCATGAGCCAGTTCGCCGACGGCGGCGCGATGGCGTCCAAGCCCTACGCCGCAACCGGGCAATACATCCACCGCATGAGCAATTACTGCAAGGGATGCCGCTACAATCCCGCGCAGAAAACCGGCGATGCCGCCTGTCCGTTCACCACGCTGTACTGGGATTTCCTGCTGAGGAACGAAACGAAGCTCGTCAGCAATCCTCGCATGGCCTTGCAGATGAAAAACCTTGCGCGGCTGGACGCGGCCGAGCGCGACGCGATTCGTGCGCGCTCGGCCTGGCTGGGCGCCACGCGGCCGGCCGCAAG
The DNA here is from genome assembly GCA_020216925.1 of Thiobacillus sp. Classification (GTDB taxonomy): domain Bacteria; phylum Pseudomonadota; class Gammaproteobacteria; order Burkholderiales; family Thiobacillaceae; genus Thiobacillus. Next base: position 7,973 of record JAIWOL010000180.1, read on the forward strand.
CACAGCGGCTTGCCCGCCTTCCCGAGGCAGCCTGCAGTGAGGCGCCTTCGCCTGCATCAGCCCGCCGCCGCGACGCGGCTGCCCGAAGGCCGCGTCAAGCGTCGTCCCGCCCCGCGGTGCGCCGACCTCGAACATTTCCCGCCCACCCGGCTCGCCGCGCTGCGGCGGCTGCTGGGCGTGGACGTTGCGGCGTATGCCCGCACGCGCAACCACCTCAACGGTGCAGTGACCGGCTTGTCACCCTATTTCACCCACGGTTGGCTCACCGAGGCAGAAGCCTTCGCCGCGTGGCGCGCGCGTTTCGGCGTCACCCTCGCACACAAGCTCGGCATGGAGCTGGCGTGGCGATGTTTTTTTGCGCACGTGCGCGGCTGGGCAGGCGACACGATTTTCTCCGACCTGCGCCCCGCGCTGCGCCAGGATTACGCCCCTGATTTGCCGCATGACATCGTCGAAGGCCGCACCGGCGTGCCGGTGATCGATGCTTCGGTGCGCCAGCTCTACGAAAGCGGATACCTGCACAACCACGCGCGCCTCTGGTGTCAAGCGACACGCAGATTTAACCCCCTGACGACATCTGGAATTGACCCCCTGGGTTAATCAACTTTCCGACGTGATCGGGGTGGGGG
>JAIWOL010000051.1 GCA_020216925.1 Thiobacillus sp.
TCGGCACAGCTCCCCACAAAATCTTCTCGCACGCTGATTTTATGCGGGTCTACATGCTGTGCCGATACCTCCCCGGTGAAATATCCGGGCTAAACCGAAGACAGGCCGAGCACGTCGCACGCATTCTGCGTCGTCGCCTCCGCCACCGCGTCGACGGTGATCCCGCGCAGATCGGCGAGCGTTTGCGCAATGCGCGGCAGTTCGGCAGGAGCGTTGCGGCCTCGTCCGATCCATACGGGGGGAATGTCGGGGCTGTCGGTTTCCAGCACGATGGCGGCAAGCGGCAGCTCCACGGCCAGCCGGCGCAGATGGTTGGCGCGCGGCCAGGTGAACGCGCCGCCGAAGCCCAGTTTGAATCCCAGCTTGATGAATTCCGCCGCCTGCTGTGCGCTGCCGTTGAACGCATGGACGATGCCGCCGGGCACACGGATGCGGCGCAGGTGTTTCAGCAGCAGATCGCTGGATTTGCGGCAGTGCAGCAGTACCGGCAGGTCGTGTTCGCGCGCGATTCTGAGCTGTTCGACGTAGTAGTGTTCCTGTGCCGCCACGTCGAGCTTGCGCACGAACAGGTCGAGGCCGATTTCGCCGATGGCGACGGGACGCTGCGCGCCGATCCGGGCGCGCAGCGCGTCGAGGTCGTCCGGGGTGTGAACGGCCACGTACATCGGGTGCAGGCCCCAGGCCGGCAGGCAGCCGGTGTAGCGCGCGCACAGCTCGGCAACCGCCGCGAAGTTGTTGCGGGCCACGCTGGGAACGATCTGGATGCCGACGCCGGCCTTGACCGCGCGGATGTGCTCGCCATCGCGGTCCGCGTCGAATTCGGGCGCATCGAAATGGCTGTGCGTATCAATGAAAAACGGCACCCCGCAAGGTGCCGTTTCGCCCTGCCTCGACATGAATCAGTCGTTGCTGGCAAAGCCCAGCAGGTGCAACAGGCTGGTGAACAGGTTGTAGATCGACACGTACAGGCTGATGGTTGCCAGCACGTAGTTGGTCTCGCCGCCGTTGACGATCTCGCTGGTCTGCCACAGGATCATGCCGGACATGAGCAGGGCGAACAGGGCCGATACCGCCAGCGACAAGCCAGGCATGGGGTAGCCGAGCAGGGTCGCGCCCAGCGCCACCAGCGCGGCGACGAAGGCGACCAGCACGCCGGTCATCAAAAAACCGCCCATGAAGCTGAAGTCTTTGCGGGTGACGAGCACGTAGGCCGACAGCGCCAGGAAGACGAAGGCAGTGATGCCCATGGCCCCCATCACCAGCTGCGGGCCGTTGGGCAGGCCGAGGTAGTGGTTGAGCATGGGGCCGAGGCCGAAGCCGAGCAGACCGGTGACGGCGAACACCACGCCAATGCCCGACGCCGAGTTGGCGGTGCGCGGCACCACGAACCACAGCAGCAGCATGGCGGCGATGGTGCTGCCGAGGCTGACTATATAGGGCATGTGCATGGCCATCGACACACCGGCGGTGACGGCGCTGAAGAGCAGGGTGAGCGCCAGCAGCATGTAGGTATTCTTCAGTACCCTGCTGCTGGACCGGGACGCGGCAATACTGCGATCGTATGTGGAGACTTGCGGGTTCATGTCATTCCTTTCCGAAATGAATCAACAAAAACAACAGGCATGAGAGTGTATGCGGCAGCCGGGGTTCCCCTCTTGTTCGAAGAAGCATACCGTGAAGCGGGAACGGATGCCACCGCATGCCCGCTTCAGTCGCGCGCCGGGCCGGGCGCGGGCCGGTCGGGAGGCGGGGCCAGCGACTTCACTTTCAGGTGCAGGGCGGCCTTGGCGAGCAGGTGGGCCGACACCGGCGCGGTAATAAACAGGAATAGCGTCACCAGGACCTCGTGCAGACTCAGGCTGCCGCCTTCGAGGCTGAAATACACCGCCGAGGCGACCAGCAGGCAGCCAACGCCGAGCGTGGTGGCCTTGGTCGGGCCGTGCAGCCGGGTGTAGAAATCGCGCAGACGGGCCAGCCCCAGCGAGCCGACAAAGGTGAACAGCGCGCCGGCCAGAATCAGGAGGGAAAGCAGGATGTCGGTCATGGCGGCACTCATTCGATCAGGTCGCCCCGCAGCAGGTATTTGCAGAGCGCTACCGTTCCCACAAAGCCCATCATGGCGATCAGCAGAGCGGCTTCGAAGTAAAGGGCGCTGCCCAGATGGATGCCGAGCAGCACCAGAAAGGCGATGGTGTTCACGTATAGCGTGTCGAGCGCCAGAATGCGGTCGGGCGCATCGGGGCCGCGCACCAGCCGCCAGAAGCTCAGCAGAAAGGCCAGGGTGACCAGGCCGTAGGCAATGGGGATGACGGTATCGAGCATCAGGCGTCTCCTTCCTCGAATATCTGCCGCAGCGGGGTTTCGTAGCGCTGCTTGATTTCCGCGACCAGCGCCGCCGGATCGTCGGTGTTGAGCGTGTGCACGAGCAGTAGTTGCCGGTCTGCCGACAACTGTGCCGATACCGTGCCCGGCGTGAGCGAGATGGTGTTGGCCAAAAGGCTGATGCCCAGATCGGTTTTGAGCGCCAGCGGCACTTCGACGAATGCCGGCCGCAACCGGGCGGGGCCGAGCAGGATCAAGCCGGCGACCTGGAAACTGCCACGCACGATATCCCAGGCAAACACGCCCAGAAAACGCAACAGCACGCCGGGATGCCGCACGCTAATGGCTTCCGGCCAGAATCGCGAGGTGGCAAACGGGATCAGCCAGCCGAGCAGGGCGCCCAGCACCAGCGCGCCGGCCGAGAAGGAATTGACGAGCAGCAGCCACAGCACGGTGAGCGACAGACTCAGCAGGGGATGGGGCATACAAGCTTTCACGCGCCTGAGCGCGTAAAAAGCTGGAGTCTTCTTGCGGGAGGGCAATTGCGGCAGGCGCTTCATGGCCGGGCCCCCAGCACCGCATCGATGTACAGCCGGGGCGCATGAAGCTGGCTGGCGATATCCCCGGCCGCTTCCGACACCGGGCCGGCTGCAATCGTCAGTGCCGCCGTCAGCGCCAGCAGGCCCGCCACGGGTGCCATTGTGGCGACAGTAGGCGACGGCCCGACCCCTTCGGCAGACTGGCTGCGATAGAACAGCAAACTGCCGCTGCGTGCCAGGACGACCACGCCGATGAGCCCGCCGACCAGCACGACCGCGAACACCGCGTTCGCGTGCGGCGTGGCGACGGCGGCCTGCAGCAACATGAACTTGGCTAAAAACCCGGACAGCGGCGGCAGGCCGGCGACAGCCACCGCCACGGCGAAAAACAGGCCGCCAAGCCAGGCCGCATGAGGCAGGGCGGGGCCGGGTTCGAAGCGGTCGCCGAGCGTGCCGCGCGCCCGCGCAATGCTGTCGGCCAGCAGGAACAGCGCGGCGGAGGCAAAGGTGGAGTGCGGCAGATAGTAGAGACCGGCGGCGAGTGTGCCGGGCGTGCCCAGGGCCAGCGCCGCCAGCAGTGTGCCCACCGAGACGACGACGAAATAGGCCGTCTGCTGGCGCAGCCCGCGGCTTGCCGCCGCGCCGAGCACGCCGAGCGCCAGGGTCAGGAGCGCGAGCGGCAGCAGCCACGGGTCGAACAGGCCATCGAGCGGCCCCGCGCCCAGTCCGGTGAAGAGACTGTACACGCGCAGCATGCTGTAGACGCCGACCTTGGTCATGATGGCGAACAGCGCCGCAACCGGCGCGCTGGTCTGGCCGTAGGCGGCGGGCAGCCAGAGATAAAGCGGCACCAGCGCCGCCTTCAGCGCGAACACCACGAATAGCAGCAGCGCCGCCGACTGCACCAGCGCGGTGTTGCCTGCCGGCGATGCGGCGAGTCGCAGCGCCAGGTCGGCCATGTTGAGCGTGCCGGTCGCGCCGTACAGCGTGCCCACGGCAAACAGGAACAGCGTCGAGCCGATGAGGTTGATCACCACGAAGTGCAGGCCGGCCTTCACCCGCAGCCGTCCGCCGCCGTGCAGCAGCAGGCCGTAGGAAGCGAGCAGCAGAATCTCGAAAAAGACGAACAGGTTGAAAAGATCGCCGGTGAGAAAGGCGCCGTTCAGTCCGAACAGTTGCAGCTGGAACAGCACATGGAAGTGCCGGCCTTCCAGGTCGGTGCCGTTGACTGCGTAGAGCAGGGCAAAGCTTGCCACGGCTGCGGTGATGAGCAGCATCCAGGCGGCGAGCCGGTCGGCGACGAGCACGATGCCGAAGGGGGCTTCCCAGTTGCCGAGGCGGTAGACAGCGTAGGTGCCGTCGGCGCTGGCGGCAAACAGCGCGATGGCGAGCGGAACCAGCGCGAACGTGGCTGCGAGGCTGATACCGCGTTGCACGTCAGGCCCGGCTCCGCGCAGAGCCAGCAGCCCGATGCCGGCCACCAGCGGCAGCAAAACGGGAAAGATGATGAGGTGATCGGAGAAGTTCATGCGTGTCGATCCGTTTCGTGTTCCAGACCGTCGACGTGGTCGTTGCCGAGTTCGGCGCGGGCCTTCAGCGCCAGCACGATAACGAAGGCCGTCATGCCAAAGCTGATGACGATGGCGGTGAGCACCAGCGCCTGGGGCAGCGGGTCGGTGTAGGCAGAGGCAGTTTCGCTGACGATGGGCGGCACGCCGACGGCCAGCCGGCCCATGACAAACAGGAACAGGTTCACCGCATAGGACAGGAAGGTGAGCCCCAGCACCACCGGGAAGGTGCGCGGGCGCAGGGCCAGAAACACGCCGGCGGCGGTGAGCACGCCGATGACCAGGGCAAGCAGGGCGTCCATCAGCGGCTGCCTTTCTGGGTGTCGTTGCGGTGCACGCCGCCAAGCCCGGTGAGGATCATCAACGTGGCGCCGACCACGACGAGAAATACGCCGAGATCGAAGGCCATGGCCGAGGCGAGCTCGAATTTTCCGACGAGGGGCCAGTTCATGTAACCGAAGGTCGAGGTGAGGAAAGGATGGCCGAAGGCCCAGCTGCCCAGGCCGGTGAGCGTGGCGATGCCCAGCCCACAGAACAGCAGCGGATGGCTGTCGGCGGACAGGCGCTGGTGCGTCCACGCGGCGCCATTGGCGAGGTACTGCACGATCAGCGCAACGGCGGTGACGAGTCCGGCGATGAAACCCCCGCCCGGCTGGTTGTGCCCGCGCAGAAAGATGAACGCCGCCACCAGCAGCGCCAGCGGCAGCAGCAGGCGGGTGAGCGTGGCCATGATCGCGGGGTGGGCGTCGGCGTCCCGGGCGCGGCCAGCGCCGTCGCACGTCGACGCCGGGAGATTCAGGTTTTGCAGCATGGCGACTATGCCCAGCCCGGCCAGCGCCAGCACGGTGATTTCGCCCAGCGTGTCGTAGCCCCGGAAGTCGACCAGAATGACGTTGACCACGTTGGTGCCGCCGCCCCCGGACTTGCTGTTATCCAGGAAATATCCCGCGATCGTGTCGTAGGGGCGGGTGAGCACCGCCCACGCCAAGGCTGCCGCGCCGCCGCCTGCCAGCAGCGCCAGCGCCGCGTCGCGCGCAATGCGGCCATACCCGGTTTCGGCGCCATCGTGCGCGGGCAGAAAGTACAGCGCCAGCAGCAGCAGCACGATGGTGACGATTTCCACCGACAGTTGCGTGAGCGCGAGATCGGGCGCGGAAAATTTGATGAAGATGAGCGAGACCACCAGGCCCACCACGCCGATCGTGATGAGGGCGACGAAGCGCTCGCTGCGCCAGCGCACGGTGAGCAGGGTAGCGCCGACCAGAACCAGCGCGGTGGCTAGACTCACCGCATCGAGCGGCAGCCCCCTGCGCGTGCCGGTGAGCGGCGTGTCGCCCGCCAGCCAGGGCGTGCCGGCCAGCACCAGGGCCGCGAGGATCAGCAAGCCCGCCTGGCGTTGCAGGGAAGCGGTGTCGAGCATGCGTGTGAGCCAGCCGGCCAGGGCCAGCAGCCCGTTGAGCAAGGCGTTGAAAGGGACGCGCGCATCGAGCCGGTCGAGGCCGCGTTCGTGCCAGGCAAAGAGCGGCCGGCGCGCCAGGTAAATGAGGCTGCCGAGCACCAGCGCCAGGGCGCTCATGGCCAGCGCGGCGTTGAAACCGTGCCACAGCGCGAGGTGATACTCGGGCAGAGCGGCCTGCAACGTGCTCGACGCGGCGGTGGCGAGTAGCGGCCCCACCACCAACCCCGGCGCGACGCCGACCGCCAGGCACAGCACCACCAGGATTTCCACCGGCAGTTTCATCCAGCGCGGCGGCTCGTGCGGCGTTTTCGGCAGGTCGCCGGGTTCGCCGTTGAAAAACACGTCATGAATGAAACGGATCGAATAGGCCACGGCAAAAGCGCCTGCCAGGGTCACCAGCACCGGCAACAGCCAGCCGCCGACATGGCCCTGGCCGATGTGGGCCGCTTCGGCAAAGAACATTTCCTTGGACAGGAAACCGTTCAGCAGCGGCACGCCGGCCATCGCGGCCGCAGCCACCATCGCCAGCGTGGCGGTGTAGGGCATGAAGCGCCACAGGCCGGACAGCCGTCGCATGTCGCGCGTGCCGGCCTCGTGGTCGATGATGCCGGCGGCCATGAACAGCGAGGCCTTGAAGGTGGCGTGGTTGATGATGTGGAACACGCCGGCCACCGCCGCAAGCGGTGTGGATAAGCCGAACAGCAGGGTGATGAGGCCGAGGTGGCTGATGGTCGAATAGGCGAGCAGGCCCTTGAGGTCGTGCTTGAACAGCGCCACGTAGGCGCCGAGCAGCAGTGTGGCGAGGCCTGCGCCCGAGACCAGCCAGAACCATTCCGGCGTGCCTGACAGCGCCGGCCACAGGCGCGCCAGCAGGAAGACGCCGGCCTTCACCATGGTCGCCGAGTGCAGGTAGGCCGACACCGGCGTGGGCGCGGCCATGGCGTGCGGCAGCCAGAAATGGAAGGGAAACTGCGCCGACTTGGTGAACACGCCGAGCAGGATCAGCGCCAGCGTCGGCACATAGAGCGGATGCGCACGGATGAGGCCGGCCGAGGCGAACACGTCGGACAGTTCATAGCTGCCGACCATATGCCCCAGCAGCAGCACGCCGCCCAGCAGGGCAAAACCGCCCATGCCGGTGACCGCCAGCGCCATGCGCGCGCCGTGACGGGCTTCCTCGCGGTGCTGCCAGTAACTGATGAGCAGAAACGACGACAGGCTGGTGAGCTCCCAGAAGATCAGCAGCTGGATGAGGTTTTCCGACAGCACGATGCCGAGCATGGACCCCATGAACAGCAACAGATAAGCGTAGAAGCGGCCCATGCTGTCGCGTTCCGACAGGTAGTAGCGCGCGTACAGCACGATCAGCAGGCCGATACCCAGGATGAGGCCGGCAAACAGCAAGGCAAGGCCGTCGAAACGGAATGCGAGATTGAGTCCCAGCGCGGGCATCCAGTCCTGCTGCTGGATCAATGTCTCTCCGGCGAAGGGCAACGGGAAAAGCGGCGCAAGCAGCGCCAGCGAACCCAGCGTGATAGCCCCTGCGGCCCAGGCAGTCGCACTGCGGCCAAAGCGGGCGATCCAGGCGATCAGTGCCGCGCCGGCAAAGGGCAGGAGTACGGCGAGAAGAAGCGTCATGGTTGGATTAAAGCGTTGACCTGTTGCAGACGGGCGGTTTGATTCTACCCTGTGGCCGACTGGCAGTCGGTCTCGGCGTTTGCTGGATGGACGGCGTGTCTGCCCGAGTCGGCGCGCAACCCGGGGCCACGCCCGCGGCCATGTGGGCGCCGGGCATAAATTTGCCTACACAATATTATTGTGAAAAAATATATGCCGTCTGCTTCATCCGGGCCGGCTTCACGCAGGGCTGGTCGGGCCGCTGCCCGCATGCGGTGGGCGTCCTGTTCAAGCGGGTCGGCGCATGCCCGTCCCGGGAAAGGAAACTATGTCCCGCAATTCACTAAAATCCCTGAGTGTCGCCCTGAGCATGGGGCTGCTCGGTGCCATGACCCCGGTGCGCGCGGACTGGGTCGAACTCGATAACGGCGACAGGCTCAGCGGCCGCGTCGGCACGTTGACAGCCACGACCCTGTATTTCGACACCTCCTATGCCGGTACGCTCGCGTTGCCGCGCGAACGGCTCAAGGCATTGTCGACCGATGCGCCGCTGCGCGTGCGCCTGACCGACGGCACGGAGTTCGATGGCCAGCTTGTGTCGGCAGGCAGGCAGGGCGTGCGAATCCGCATCAGCCAGCTGGCGGAGACAGAAGCCGTGCCTCTGAAGCATCTGGCGGCGCTGAACCCGCCGCGCAATCCCGATGCAACCGAAGTTTCCGTGCGGATAGCCGCAGGCGGCAGCTTTGCACGCGGCAATACCGAGGCACAGAGCCTGCATTTATCGGGCGAGATGGTGGCGCGCAACGCGGCGCAGCGAGTCACGCTCGAGGGGGCCTACAACCAGGCTGAACAATCCGCGGCACAGACCGTTTCCAATGCGCGAGCAGGACTGAAGTACGATCACTTTTTCACCAGCAAGGCCTACTGGTACGCCAATGCGCGATTCGAACGTGACGACGAGGCGGATCTGGACCTGCGCAGTACCCTCGGAGTCGGGGCCGGCTGTCAAGCGACACGCAGATTTAACCCCCTGACGACATCTGGAATTGACCCCCTGGGTTAATCAACTTTCCGACGTGATCGGGGTGGGGG
>JAIWOL010000106.1 GCA_020216925.1 Thiobacillus sp.
TGCCCCCACCCCGATCACGTCGGAAAGTTGATTAACCCAGGGGGTCAATTCCAGATGTCGTCAGGGGGTTAAATCTGCGTGTCGCTTGACATCCCTAAAGTTTCATAACACCCGCCAACCGATCAGCACTAAACCGGCCAGCATGAGCACATACACTTTTGCCTCAGGAATGGCAGCAACCTCGACGTCGCCAGAACTCACGGCCCATGCATTCATGCCTGCCAGGTAGCGGCTTTCACTCGATCTATTATCACCCGAGTAGCCTTCACTCATGTGGAAGGAAAACACCTGAGTTTGAGTCGCCGAAGAATAAGCCTCAGTCCAGAAACGATTGTTTTTCCGGAGAGAGAGCTGAGTGTCAAATTTTCCGACAAGTACCGGGGTGCCAAACCGGACTTGCCGCCCGCAACCAGCATGATCATAATGGTCATAATACTTTCAACGAGAGGCTTGTCATGATCAACGAAACCAGCGCGGTCGCCTTCCGCCAGAACCTGGGCGAGATGCTGAATCAGGTGCAGTACCGGCACGACAGCATCGTGATCAACAAGGACGGCAGGCCGGTGGCGGCACTGGTGGACGCGCGGCTGTTCGCGCGCATCCGCCGCATGCAGGCGCGCTTCGACGCGCTGTGCCAGCGCATCGAGGCGGGGTACGCCGGGACGCCGGAGGCCGAGGGACTAGCGGAAATCGACGCGGCCGTGGCGGACGCACGCGCCGGGCGCTGAAGCATGCCGACGCTGCGCGTGGTGCTGGATACGAACGTCCTGCTGTCCGGCATCGCCTACCCGGCAAGCGTGCCGGGCAAGATTCTTGGCGCGTGGCGGCACGGCGCGCTGGAGGTAGTGCTATCAGGTTTCATCCTCGACGAACTGCGCCGCGTGCTGCCCCGACTGTCGCACCGGCACGGCCTGTCCTCCGCCGAAATCGAAGACCTGGTGGACATCCTGTCGATCCAGGCCGAAGTGATCGAACCGGCGCCCGGTGCCGATCGCGCGCTGACCGACCTGAACGACCAGCCGGTGCTGGGGACGCTGATCGCGGCGCCCGAACAGTCGCACGCCAACGCCCTCATCACCGGCGACAAAGCCCTGCTGGCACTGGCCGACCGCTATCCGATCCGCGCGCCGGCGGAATTCTGGGCGGCGCACGGCGGGCTTTGACGCCCCTCAGTGCAGCTTGATCCGCGCCCGCGTCGGCGTGCTGATGAAGTGCGCGTAGGTGCTGAGCGCGGTCTTGAACCAGCCGTGCAGCGCAACCTGGTGCATCTTGTGCAGCGACCAGTACACCACCCGCGCCATCGCGCCTTCGATCATGATGCTGCCGCCGGAAAGTCCGCCCATGAGATTGCCGACGGTGGAGAATCGGCCCAGCGCGACGAGCGAACCGTAGTCGCGGTATTCGTATTCCAGGAGCGGCTTGCCGCGAAGGCGCCGGCAGATGGCCTGGGCCATGAGCGAGGCCTGCTGGTGCGCGGCTTGCGCGCGCGGCGGCACGTTGCGGCCGTCGGGCATGGGACAGGCGGCGCAGTCGCCAAGCGCGAAGATGTTGTCGTCGCGCGTGGTTTGCAGCGTGGGTTTCACCACCAGTTGATTGAGGCGGTTGGTTTCCAGGCCGTCGATGTCTTTCAGGAAATCGGGGGCCTTGATGCCGGCCGACCACACCATCATGGAAGCCGGTATGAACTTGCCGGAGGCGGTGAGCATGCCGTCGCGTCGCACTTCGACGACGCGTTCGTTGACGTGCATCTCGACCCCCAGCTCTTTCAGGCGGGCGGCCGCCGCGCCCGACAGGCGCGGCGGCAGGCCGGGCAGGATGCGGTCGGACGCTTCGACGATGAGCAGTTTGAGGCTTTTGTCGGGCTCGATCTTTTCCAGCCCGTAGGCCGACAGTTCGCGCGTGGTGTCGTGCAGTTCGGCCGCGAGTTCCACGCCGGTGGCCCCCGCGCCGACGATGCCGACGGTGAGCTGGCCGGGTTTCACCGAATCGCCCTGGGTGTGCGCCTGCAGGCAGGCGTTGATGTGGCGGCGATGGAACTCGCGTGCCTGTTCGGGCGTATCGAGCATGATGCAGTGCTCGGCCACACCCGGCACGCCGAAATCGTTGGCGACCGAGCCGACGGCGATGATGAGCGTGTCGTACGAAAAGCTGCGGCGCGGAATGATTTCGACGCCGTTTTCGTCCAGCGTGGGCGCGACACGCACTTGGCGTCGCGCCCGATCCAGGCCGTCCATGCGCCCGAGCCGGAAACGGAAATGATGCCAGTGTCCCTGCGCCAGGTATTCCAGCCGTTCGGCGTAGGAATCGAGGCTGCCCGCGGCCACTTCGTACAGCAGCGGTTTCCACAGATGCGAAGGCGAGGCGTCGATGAGCGTGATGTGCGCGCGCTTCTTCTTGCCGAGGCGGTTACCCAGCCGCGTCGCCAGTTCCAGTCCGCCCGCGCCGCCGCCGACGATGACGATTTCATGCACCCGCTGTTCCGTGCCCACACTGCTCTCCCTCAATGTTCCAGCCTCGATGATACCCAGAATATTAGCGAATGCTTCTAAACGTGCCTTACCCTCGCTCCTGTGCGAAGCCGCTAGAATCGGGCCTCGCACGTCCCTCGGAAACCGCCATGACCACTCCGCTCCTCATCGCCAAGCACGACGCCACCGAACTCCACCTCCTGCCGCAGATGGCCAACCGCCACGGCCTCGTCACCGGCGCCACCGGCACCGGCAAGACCGTCACCCTGCAGACGCTGGCCGAGCATTTTTCCGACATCGGCGTGCCGTGTTTTCTGTCCGACGTGAAGGGCGATCTCTCCGGCATTTCGCAGCCCGGCGGCGGCAACGCCAAGGTCGCCGAGCGGGTCGAACTGCTCAAGCTCGAAGGCTTCGAGCACAAGGGCTACCCCGTCGCCTTCTGGGACGCCTTCGGCGAAATGGGCCACCCGGTGCGCGCCACCGTGTCCGACATGGGCCCGCTGCTGCTGGGCCGCATGCTCGACCTCAACGACACGCAAAGCGGCGTGTTGAACCTCGTGTTCAAGGTGGCCGACGACAACGGCCTGCTGCTGCTCGACCTGAAAGACCTGCGCGCGATGCTCGCCTACGTCGGCGAAAACGCCAGAACCTTCACTACTGAATACGGCAATGTTTCGGCCGCATCCATCGGCGCGATCCAGCGCGGCCTGCTGGAACTGGAATCGCAGGGCGGCGAGCGGATTTTCGGCGAACCCATGCTGAATATCGCCGACCTGATGCAGACCGAAAAAGGCCGCGGCGTGGTCAACATCCTCTCGGCCGACCGGCTCATGCAGTCGCCCAAGCTGTATGCCACGCTGCTGCTGTGGCTTTTATCCGAGCTCTTCGAAAACCTGCCGGAAGCCGGCGACCTCGACAAGCCCAAGCTCGTGTTCTTCTTCGACGAGGCGCACCTGCTGTTCGACGACGCCCCCGACGCGCTGGTCGGCAAGATCGAGCAGGTGGTGCGGCTCATCCGCTCCAAGGGCGTGGGCGTGTATTTCGTCACGCAGAACCCCGCCGACGTGCCGGACCGCGTGCTGTCGCAGCTTGGCAACCGCGTGCAGCACGCGCTGCGCGCCTTTTCCGCGCGCGACCAGAAAGCCGTGAAAGCCGCCGCCGAAACCATGCGCGACAACCCGGCGCTGGATGAAGCCAGCGCCATCACCGAGCTGGGCGTGGGCGAGGCGCTGGTGTCTTTTCTCGACGCCAAGGGCCGTCCCGGCGTGGTCGAACGCGCGTTCATCGTGCCGCCGCAGGGTCAGATCGGCCCGATCACCGAGGCGCAGCGCCGGCAGTTGATGCAGACCTCGCTGGTGGCGGGGGTGTACGACAAGGCGGTGGATCGCGAGTCGGCGTACGAATCGCTGAAGGCGCGGGCCGCGCAGGGGGAACAGGCTGCTGCCGCCCAAGCGGGGATCAAGCAGCAGGCCCAGACTGCTGCGCAGCCTGCGGCAGGCGGCGGTGGACTGGGCGATATTTTGGGCGGGGTTTTGGGCGGCAGCGGTCGCCGCGAAAGCGCTGCCGAAGCGATGGCCAAATCGGCTGCGCGTGCCATTGGCAGTCAGGTCGGGCGGTCGATTATTCGGGGGGTGTTGGGGAGTTTGTTTGGGGGGAAGCGGTAGACGCTAGACCTCTCTCTATGAACGAGGGGATTGCCACCGCAAACGCCCTGTCACCGCCGCCCCGGTGCCGGCCTTCCGCCGCTCTCGGCCCCGCCGGAAATCGGGCCTGCCGGGTGGATCAACGGCAAAGGTGTTGAAGCCCCGCGCCCTGAAATCAATCCAGCATGACAAAAGCCGGGCAGGTTCGATTTTCGGCGATTCGGGGATGAGCGGGGCCGCCCTTTCTCTGGTTACCCTGCTTTTGGCGAAGCAAAGGAAAGGGGTTTGCCGCCGGGCACATCCGGCCAACGCACCCTAAACCACTCAGACGGCAAACAAGCGAGCCAGCTCCACTCCAGGGTCAGCCGCCCGCATGAACGCCTCCCCCACCAAAAACCCATTCACCCCACGCCCCCGCATCCGCGCCACATCGCCAGGCGCGAGTATGCCCGACTCGGTAATCACGATCCGCTCATCGCCTATCTTCGGCAACAAGTCCAAGGTCGTATCCAGGCTCACCTCAAACGTCCGCAGGTTGCGGTTGTTGATGCCGATGAGCGGCGTTTTCAGCCGTAGCGCGGCGTCGAGTTCTTCGGCACTGTGCGACTCCACCAGCACCGCCATGCCCAGCTCCATCGCCAGCGCTTCCAGGTCCTGCATCTGTCCGAGTGTCAGCGCGGCGACAATCAGCAGGATGCAGTCGGCGCCCATCGCACGCGCCTCGACCACCTGATACGGGTCGATCATGAAATCCTTGCGCAACACCGGCAAGGCACACGCCGCACGCGCCTGCATGAGGTAACCCGGGCTGCCCTGGAAATATTCGGCGTCGGTGAGCACCGACAGACAGGCCGCGCCGCCGGCTTCATAGCTCGCCGCGATTCCGGCCGGGCGGAAATCGGCGCGGATCACACCCTTGCTGGGGCTGGCCTTCTTGATTTCTGCAATCACCGCCGGCTTGCCCGCCGCGTGTTTCGTGCGCAGCGCGCCAACAAAATCGCGCGGCGGCGTCGCGGCTTCGGCGCGCGCGCGCATTTCTGCGAGCGGCACGTCGGTACGTGCTGCCAAGACTTCGCTGCGCTTGGTGGCGAGGATTTTTTCGAGAATGTCGCTCATGACTGGCTGAAGCGCCGATAGCGTTCGAGAGCATCGCGCGCCGCGCAACTGGCAATCGCCTCGCGCGCCTTGGCCACACCCTCCATCAGGCTGGCCGCGAGGCCCGAAACATAGATCGCGGCGCCGGCGTTGAGCGCGACGATGGCGGCAGCGCCGGCGTGCCTGTTTTCCAGCGCGGCGAGCAGCATTTCCACGGCCTCGTCCCGGCTCTTCACTGCCAGCTCGCTCGCCGCCACCTGCGGCAGGCCGAACAGCCCCGGTTCGAGTTCGTATTCGCTGACATGGCCGTCCTTCAGTTCGGCGACAGCGGTAGGCGAGGCAAGACTGATTTCGTCGAGTCCTTCTTCCGCATGCACCACCAGTACATGGCGACTGCCCAGGGCGTTGAGCACGCGGGCGAGCGTGCCGGTGAGGTCGCGGTGGAACACGCCCATCACCTGATTCGGCGCCCCTGCCGGATTGGTGAGCGGCCCCAGCAGGTTGAACAGGGTGCGCACGCCCAGCTCTTTCCTCACCGGCGCGGCGTGGCGCATGGCGCTGTGGTGGTTGGGCGCGAACATGAAACCGACGCCGATCGTTTTCACCGCCTCGGCAACCCGTTCCGGCGCGAGGTTGACATTCACGCCCAACGCTTCCAGCACGTCGGCGCTGCCCGATGTGGACGACACCGAACGTCCGCCGTGCTTGGCGACATGCGCGCCGCAGGCCGCGGCGACAAAAGCGGCGGCAGTGGAAATGTTGAAGGTGTTCGCGCCGTCGCCGCCGGTGCCGCAGGTGTCGACCAGATGCGCCCCGCAGGCGAGCGGCACTTTGGTCGACAGCTGGCGCATGACTTCGGCCGCGGCGGCAATCTCGGTCACGGTCTCGCCCTTCATGCGCAGCGCGATCAGGAATCCGGCGATCTGCACCGGCGTCCATTCGCCCCCCATCAGCGCGTTCATCGCCGCCAGCATCGCCTCGCGCGGCAGGTCCTGCCGTTCGATCAGGAGCGCGAGCAAATCCTTGTGCTGCATCAGATACGTTCCTTCAGAAAGTTGGCGAGCATCGCGTGACCGTGCTCGGTGAGAATGGATTCCGGGTGGAACTGCACGCCTTCCACCGCCAGCGTCTTGTGGCGCACGCCCATGATTTCGCCGTCCTCCGTCCACGCGGTGATTTCCAGACAGAGCGGCAGGGTTTCGCGTTCGATCACCAGCGAGTGATAGCGCGTGGCACGGAACGGGTTGGGCAGGCCGGCAAACACGCCCTTGTCCGTGTGCTGGATCAGCGAGGTCTTGCCGTGCATGAGTTCCTTGGCGCGGACGATCTTGCCGCCAAAAGCCTGGCCGATGCTCTGATGGCCCAGACACACGCCGAGGATGGGCACCTTGCCGGAAAACTCCCGGATCAGCGGCACCGACACACCGGCCTCGTTGGGCGTGCAGGGGCCGGGCGAGACGACGATGTGATCGGGTTTCATCGCGGCGACGCCGGCAAGGTCGATTTCGTCGTTGCGCACGACACGCACGTCTTCGCCCAGCTCGCCAAAATACTGCACCAGGTTGTAGGTGAAGCTGTCGTAGTTGTCGATCATTAGCAGCATATCGGCGCTATCCTGTTGATTTGCATAGCCCCTGCTGCTGGTTTGTGGAATTTTTACCCGGCTGCTTATCCGGTTATTCGATCGCTGCCGGGGATGGCATATGTGAATGGCACATTATCCCCCGCCAGCGTATTCCCGGACAAGCTACGCCGCCTGCGGCTCTTCGTCGTCGGTCTGGCCGTGTGAAAAGCCTTTCACAAACTGCGCCAGCAATGCCCGTGAATACTCCAGGGCATCGTCGCGTGCCCGTATCGCACGGGACATCGTCACCAGGCCTTCGACTCGCGCAGGATCTGTGAATAACGCCTCCAGTTGTTGCCTGGTGCCGGGCAGTGCCATAGCCGATGCGTCGCGCCCCAAGAGCCAGGCGCCTGCCCGTTCAAGGTCATAGCCGACCTCCTCCAGGGCTGAGACGGCATCCGCATACACGCGATCCTGATTGCCTGCCTCATGGTACTGGCGCAGCAAAGTGGCCAGATCGATGGCGTCCTTTGGCTCTTCCCGACCTCGGTACACCCATGCAAATAGTTTCAGGATCGCGATGCCGGGAATGGATGCGAGGGAAATGACCAACCCAGGCGCCACCTCGACAGGCACGGCCGCCGCATGGGCGTCCCGATAGCCGGCGACGTTCATCATGATGCTCATGTCGGGGGGCCAGACGATCATGTTGGCCTCAGCTTCGAGCCCACCAAATGGAATGAGATCCACAACAAAACCGTGGGGCATTCCATCGGGTTTGAATATCAGGCGCTGCACTACCCGCTCCAACTGCGTAAACGACGCTTCGCTCGCCAGGCGCTGCTTTAGGGTCTGAAACTGTTCCCAGCTCTCAACGGCAAACGCAAAGTCGATATCGCGCGTTGCCCGGCTTGGTGGCAGCCCAAATACGTTCTCCAGCAAGATGATTCGTGCCGCCGCGCCGACTATGAACGTTTCCAGGCCAAGCTCACCGGCAACGCCTGTTACCGCCCGGATTACGGCCAGACCTATTGGGTCGAACGGCCGGTCAGGCCTTGGCTTCAGGGGCATGGATGAATTTCTCCAGGATCATCTGGCCGACGGTGAAGTTGCGGGGATCCATTGTGGCCAGCAAGTCGGCATACACGAGCAGCGGTGGCACCAAATCAGCGGGGCCGTCCGTCTCAAAACCCCAGAAGGTTTCCAGCACTTCGATTTCACCATCTGGTGCTGCTCGGAGCTTGTTTTCCACCACCAGCCTTGTGAGGTTCTTCTGCATCTGTTCTGGGCGCATGTAGAGCGTGACGGCGTTCGGCTTGAGGTGACCGGTGAGCCTTTCCGCAGCCACTTCCCCACCCCATTGCGCCTCATAGCGCATCACATCCAATTTCTTCCACCACTCTGGGTTCTCTGCGTGGAACCGCTTTGCATTCAGCTTGGGCCGAAGCTTGATTGGATAGTTGGTCACCCATTCTTCGATCATGCGTCGGCGCTCCAGGATGCGCCGGTCTCCCTTTTTCTGCCCCCCCGTTGTCAGGCCACGCTTGTTCAGATCAAAAAACACCCAGCCGATGGCGCCTAGCGCCACGCCTGCTGCCTGCTTGATATCTCTGTATGGCGCATTGAGCAGTTCCGGGCGGCAAAGCAAGGCAAAGACTGTCCGCAACGCCGTGGGTGTGCCCCCCTT
>JAIWOL010000052.1 GCA_020216925.1 Thiobacillus sp.
CCGGCCGCGCCCGCGCCGACCGCCCCCGCCCTCCCGGCCCCGCGCGGCCCGCTCAGGGAAAAACCCGATGGCGCAACCAGCCAGGCCGACCCCGGTGCAAAAGACCCTCCCATGCGCGGCGGTTTCCCCGAAGACCTTGAGCCCGGCGTCTCCGTGCCCGTGCCCGCAATGCCGCCGGCGCCTGCCGCCCCGGCGCCCGCACCCGCCGCACCATGAGCGCGGCTTGGGACTGCTGCGCCAGCGCGCTATGCTGAAAGCCTATCGACACGAACCTGCCATGAAAGACGTGATCCACCCGCTCCACCAGCACACGCCGCCCGACAGCGGCAACGTGAGCGTGCCCGCCCTCAAGGTGCTGTCGGAAATCACCACCAGCCTGTCGTCCGACGCCAATGTCGAACAACTGCTGGGACGCTTTCTCTCGACCATGATCCGCCTGGCCGGAGCGCAGGCCGGAGCCGTCCGCGTCATCACCGACGACCGCACCCACCTCAAGCTCATCGGCTCGCTTGGCCTGCCCGATGAAATGGTCGAGCACGAAGCCATCGTCAGCGTCGACTGCGGCGTGTGCGGCAAGGCCGCGCGTGAAGTCACCGTCAGCACCTGGAACAACGTCGCCTTCTGCAAACGCCAGGCCAACGCGGCCTATTTCAGCAACGCCTGCAGCACGGTCGTCGCCGTCCCCCTCATGCACAAGAACCAGGTGATGGGCGTGTACAACCTGTTCCTCGAAGAAGGCAAAACCGTACCCGAGGACGTGCGTCTGCTGTTCCGCTCGATCAGCGAACACCTCGGTATCGCCCTGGAAAACGCCCGCCTCACCCGCGAAAACATGCGCATCTCGCTCATGAACGAACGCCAGATGCTGGCCAATCAGATCCACGACTCGCTGGCGCAGACGCTGGCCTATGCCAAGATGCGGCTCAACGTGCTGTCCGGCGCCATGAAATCCGAGGACTACCCCAAGGCCAACCGCTACCTGGCCGACGTGGAAGAAGCCGTCGACCTGGCCTACGCCGACCTGCGCAACCTCATCACCCAGTACCGCGACCGCATCAACCCGCGCGGCCTGGTGCCCGCCATCCAGGAACTCGCCAAGAGCTTCCGCAAGAAAGCCAATGCCGACGTCGATTTTCTCAACCTGGTGCAGGACGTGAGCCTCACCCCGGACGAAGAAATCCAGGTCTTCCACATCATCCAGGAATCGCTCTACAACATCGCCAAACACGCGCGCGCGCGGCACGTCGTCATCACCTTCGACCTGGACGACGGCCAGTACAGCGTGAACGTAGCCGACGACGGCGTCGGCGTGCAGAAAAAGCACGATGAATCGTCCACCATGGGCAAAAGCTTCGGTCTCACCATCATGCGCGAGCGCGCCGCCCGTCTGAACGGCAAACTCTCCATCGAATCCCGTCCCGCTGGCGGCACCGTCATCCGCCTCGTTTTCCCCCAGCATCAAACCGCCACCGGCAAATCGGAGCGCGCCGCATGAGCCTGACCCGCATCATCCTCGTCGACGACCACACCCTCTTCCGCAAAGGCCTCGCCGAGCTGCTCGAACAGAGCGGCCATATCGAAGTCACCGCCTTCACCGGCACGCCGGAAGAAGTCGGCATGCTGCTGCAAGCCCACCGCCCCGACGTGCTCATGCTTGACCTCAACATGCCCGGCATCGACGGCATCACCCTCATGCAGCAACTGCGTGGCGAAGGCTACGACCTCCCCATCCTCATGCTCACGCTCTCGGAAGCCGAAGACGACCTCGCCCGCGCGCTGCGCAGCGGGGCCAACGGCTATTTATTGAAAAGCATGGAACCCGACGAAGTCGTCGACGCCATCCTGCGCGCCCAGCGCGGCGAAACCGTCGTCGCCCCCGCCATGACCGCCAAACTCGTCAAGCTCTACGACCAGAAAGGCCAGGACGCCAGCTCCCTGCTCGACGCCCTGACCCCGCGCGAACGTGAAATCCTCACTCACCTCTCGCGCGGCGAATCCAACAAGGCCATCGCCCGCACCCTGGATATCAGCCACGACACCGTCAAACTGCACGTGCGGCACATCCTCGCCAAACTCAACATGTCGTCCCGCGTAGAAGCGGCGGTATTTGCGGTGGAGCACAAGGTCGCGCCCGGAGGGCGGTAAGCCCAGCGCCCGGCAGACGCAGCAATCAGCCCCCCGGATCGACTCGGGAATTGCCGGCACAATCGGGATGAAAATCCAAATGCCTCGCCGACTTTCAACCGTGCGTTTTCGGGTTTGCCTGCATCGAAGGCGCGGCCTGGCGCGGACAAATCAATGGCCAGCGCACGCCACCCCGAACCGCGCCTGATTCGGGCAGCAGAGACACTCGGAAAATGCGCTGTCCGAATGACGCCGGACAGCGTTCACGCAGACCGTAGACCGCAGTCGAACAAGAGATAGTCCGCATCTGCGCAGGTAGCTTGCGGCAAGCATCGACAATTTCTGCCGTGCCCCCGCCGCATAGACGGCAGGTGCACTGCATTCTGATGCGCAACCGCGGCCGGCACCTCATTGTTCGCCAGTGCGTGCTTTCTTCGTCCCGGCGACTCTCTGCTTTTTTGGCGCGAACATTGACTTCGAGAGCGGTGCAGTCAAGAATTTTTCCCGATGGAAACCCGACACCGCTGATGCGCATGAAATTCCACGCAGACGAAGCCACGCTCATCGAGCTCATCGGCTCCCTCGGCCAAGTCGATACCAGGGACAAGCTTCTCTCGTGGATGCGCAAGGACATGCAAGAAGTTTTGCCGCATCACGCCTTCATTTGCGGCATGTGGCGAATTCACCGTGCCGGCGTGGCCCCCATCAAGTTCTTCACATGGAATTTTCCGGCTGATTACTTGCAGACACTCAAGCAGCCCGACGGACTCTATGTCTCTCCCGTCATCAAGAACTGGCTGACAAGCGGCGAAGTACAGTTGCTGGACATTAACGAAACGGCCGCGATGAGCCTCGATAGCGGCTGGCTGCAGCGCTTCAGAGACAGCGGCCTCACCAACATCGCAGCGCATGGCATGCAAGACTATACCCGCCAACATGCTTCCTACTTCAGCTTTCATCAAATCCCCGAGCCCCTGGGCCAGCGGCATCGGCGGCTTTTGCAAATTCTCGTTCCATCCATGCACGCCGCACTGTTGCGCGTC
Source organism: Thiobacillus sp. (assembly GCA_020216925.1). Lineage (GTDB taxonomy): Bacteria > Pseudomonadota > Gammaproteobacteria > Burkholderiales > Thiobacillaceae > Thiobacillus. The sequence goes on from JAIWOL010000052.1 coordinate 3,168, forward strand.
CTGCACAAGATCAGGAGCGAAGCGCGCGCAGCGCATGCCGGTCGCGCGCTTAGCGCGCGGGAACTGGAGGTTCTGGTCTGGGTCTGCGAAGGCAAGACCAGCGCCGAGATCTCCGACATCCTGAGTGTCGCGCGCAATACCGTGCGCAACCAGATTCAGAGCATCCTGGTCAAAATGCGCGTAAACACGCGTGCCCAAGCTGCGGCCAAGGCGATCAAGAAGGGCCTGGTCGTTCCCCGGCAGCCCGACTCGCAGTTCGGCCCCTCCTGAACGCCACGCCCGGTACCCGAACGCTCAGCCAACATCCCCTGCCGCTTTCCGTGCACCGCACGCGAGCGATGCCGATTCACGCCCCGGCCAAATAGACGCCGCGTCTGCCGTACCTCGCCCAGCCCCGTTTCCGCCTCAGTTCATTACTAAGACTAAAGTCGTAGTGCAGGTGCTCTATATCCAAGCCCTATCCGAATCCTTACCCTTCGCTCCGGGTCAGCGTTCGATTTTCAGTTTGATGTTGCCCAGCCTATACCAGTGCCTCCGGGGTGCGGATTGTTCCAATACATTGACAGGGAATCGTCATGAAAACCATGCATCGTTCGCAACGCGGTCAGGGTATGACCGAATACATCATCATCGTCGCCATGATCGCGATTGCTGCCATCGCGGTTTATCAGTACTTCGGCCAGACCGTGCGTAACCAGACTGCGGCAATCGCGCAGGAACTGGCCGGCAACGACGGCACGGCAGCGAAGGGCAATGCCCAGACCGCCGCAGGCCAGGCCGAAACCGTCGGCAACACCAAGAACACCCTCGACGACTACGTCAACCAGAAGGGCAAGTAAGTGCCAGCGCCCCGCCCCGCAAGGGGCGGCAACGGACTCTCCCGCACATGAACGCGCCTCGCAAAACGCCGCAGACCGGCCAGGCCTTGCCCTTGGCCATGTTCCTGCTCGTCGCCGTCGCGGCTGTCGTGTTCTTCATGTTCAACAGCGGGCAGCTGGTGCAGGAGAAGGTCCGCATCACCAACACGGCAGACGCCGTCGCCTACAGCGCCGGTGTTTTCGAGGCGCGCGTGCTCAACTACGACGCCTACACCAACCGCGCCATCATCGCCAACGAGATCGCGATCGGGCATGCCGTCGGGCTGGCGTCATGGGCGAAATACGCCGGTACCGCGGCGGATACGATTGCACCGTACATGTATCTCATTCCTTACGCGGGCCCGGCCATAGCCAGTGCGCTAGACGGCGTCAGGGATGCCGTGGATGTGTATACCCCGTTGCTGGCCGCGACCGTAACCCTGCACGATGCGGCCCTCAACGCGCTCGCCGCCTCGCAGCAGGGGGTGCACGGCCCGGGTAACGCCGTCGCCCTCGCCAGCCGCAAAGCGCTGATGGACGAGGTGGCCCAGAAAAACGACCCCGACGTGAAAGTGGACGCGCTTCCCGTCGCGGACGACTTTGCCGGGTTCACGCAGCGCTACGCCAGTCGCGACGAGCGCAAGCGCATGGGCAAGCTCGTGCACGACAGCCGCGATGCCTTCCTGCGCAGCCGCAACTGGAACTTCGGCTTGGTCGTGCTGTGCTTCGGCGTCGAGTTGCGAAAACGCGGAAGCACGGAACTGATCGACATGGTCGACGGCTGGAAATCGATGGACACGCTTTCGGCCCATCATTACCGCATCCAGCGCTTCCGCTGCCGCCGGTCGGAAAACCCGCTCGGCTACGGCACCGCGTTCTCCGACGACAGTCTCGACGACGCGGCCTACAGCTATGCCGGCTCGCGCAACGCGAACCCGAGAGCGAGTTATAGGGCGGAATACAACGTGGCCGACGGATTCGAGCCGCCTACCCTGGAGGGCGGCGCCATCCCCGCGTATCACGAGCTTTCCGAGAAAGCACTGAAGCAGGACGATCCGCGTACCACCCTGACGATCCGCGTCAGCAAGGCGCGCGCCGCCCAGGCATTTTCGGGCGGCGGCGGCACGGTCCAGCCCAAGGGCAGCCTGGATCTGTACCAGGGTGCGTTGGCCAGGAACGAAAGCGCGGCTGTCGCCAAGGTCGAGGTGTATTTCGAACGCCCGGACGGCAAAAACAAACTGTTCGACAAGGAAGAAACCGGCAGCCTTTTCAATCCCTATTGGCAGGCGCGGCTCGCCCCGGTATCGGCGGGCGAGCGCGCCCTGGCCCAGATCAGACAGGGTTTGCAACTACCATGATGATGAAAGCCATTTCCCCGCGCTTGGCCTTGGGCACGTATGCGCTACTGGCAGCGGGTTTGCTGCCGGCCGGCCTGGCTGTCGCCCGAACGCTTGACCCGGTCCAGGGGCTCCATGTCCGCCGTCAGGGCGACATGCCGGAGGCGCGGGAAACCGCGAAGACCGTGGTCAAAGCACTCCAGACCCAATGCGATTCGCCGATGATGAAGCAGGCTTGCCTGACGACGCTGTCGGATCCGGCTGCCACGCCAAAAGCCAAGTCGGGTTGTAAGCAAATGATGTCCGGCTTCAAGCTCAGCGGCAACCTCAACAGCGTCGGTGAATTCGACGTCGACGAATACTACGTCCCCGCACTCGGCCGATCGGCTCGCATTGTCAGGACAGGCTCCGTGCGGCAAACAGGCGTCTGTACTGCCGTGGTCGAGCAGCAGGAGAAATTCGAGATCGTCCTTCATCGCGCGACAGGCTTTACCCGCTACGAGCGCAGGACCGACAAGCTAGGGCAGCCATTCTGGATGCAGTTCGAGCATAAATTCGCTCCTGACCTCGCCGACATGCTGAAAACTGCGGTCGACGCCACGCAGCTGAACGGCAAGGTAACGGTCTCGGCGTCGCTCGGAAACAAGACGCTGGTGGTGGGCCGTCCATGCGAAATACGGCGGATCAACGCAGGCGCCGTGGAGTTCACTTCGTGCATCCATGCCACCGGGCTCAAGTTTCCCTCGCACGTCACATTCGAAAGCGAACTGCTCGCCGGCGGCAAGACCAGCCGCTTCGAGAAGCTGGTGTCCTATGCGCACGATGTGGCGCTGTCACGCGACCTGTTCTTCCCCAGACTTGGCGAAAAGGTGATGACGCAGCAGGACGCCCGCTCCGATCCCAACAATCCAATGAAACGGTGGTGTGCTGCCGAAAAGGCCCGCACCGGCGTTGACCCGTGCGAGGCTGGCGATGAGTAGCGCACGCACCCTCCTGTCGGCGCGGTCGCGCCAGCACGGCCAGTCGACCGTGGAATTCGTCGTGCTGTCCCTCGTGCTGGTGCCCCTGCTGCTCGCCGTGCCGCTGATCGGCAAGTACATGGATCTTGCCCAGACCGCGGCGGTCGCCAGCCGCTACGCGGCGTTCGAAGCCACGGTGCGCCACGCGTCTGCCAATGGGGGGTGGAAGTCCGACGCCGAGCTTGCGATGGAGGTCAGGCGGCGCTTCTTCAGCAACAGCGAGGCGCCGGTCAAGACCGGCGACGCCGCGGGCGACTTCAATGCGCACCGCAACACGCTGTGGTTCGACCACCGGGGCGCCCCCTTGCTGCCCAGGTTCGTCGACAACGTTGGAGTCAAGACCGAACGCGCGACGATAGCGCAGCCTTTCGGCGCGTTTTACGCGGACGCGCTCGATCTGCCGCGCGACAACCTTTACACCGGGCGGGTGATGGTCGCCGTCGCCGACGTTGCCGGCTTCCAGCCCTTCGACAAGCTGAAGCTGTCCGTCACCCGCTCCACGACCGTGCTGGTTGATCCCTGGGCTGCCCACGGGCCGGGCATGGTCGAAGCAAAGATCAAGCGGGACGGCGCCAGCCCGTTGGGGCCGTTCCCCTACAAGCCGCTCGAAATCCTGGGCGGCAACCCCATCGTCGATCTGGCGCTTACCTTGTTCGAATACGGCGCGCCTCCCCCCGACATTGGCCGGGTCGAGCCCGACCGCGTGCCAGGGGACCGGCTCAAATGATGCGCACGATCTTTTCGGCCTTTTTCCTCGCTGCGCCGCTGTGTGCCGGCGCGGCCTGGCCGCAGCTGCCCGCACCACCCAATGCGCGTCTCGAGCCCGTCGGAACCGAGGTTCGTCTCAACGGGATTCCCATGCACATGCAGCGGGTGCTGACGGCGCAGGCAGCAGCGGAAGTCGCGCGGCATTACCGCGATGCGCTGGGCTCGCGCCACGCGTCGGAACGCCTGCCGGACCGGCTGGTGCTTTCCCAGGGACGCGGCGATTACTTCATCACGGTCAGCATTCGTCCGCTTGCGCCTGGCGTCACCGAAGCGCTCGTCTCTGTCGCCGACGCGCGCGAGGCCAGGCAGGCTGCCGGCCGGCCCCTGGGATTGCGCGTGCCTGCCGATTCGGCCGTGCTCTCCGACATGGAGTCGGTCGATGACGGAATGCGCTCGCGGCAGCTCGTGTTGAGCAACACCCACGCGATCCCGACGAATCTTCAAGCCATTTCGCGCGAGCTGGCGCTGCGCGGCATGCGGCCTGACGGGCCGCCGTTGAGGGCAACCGCGTCCGGGCATGCGCAGCTCTTCCGGGGCGAGGGACGAGAGGCGCAGCTCACTGTTTTTCTCCAGGGTGGCGGCACCCGCATCGTCCTCACCACGATCGAGAAGCCATGAAACCTTTACCTCTGCGTTCAAGCCAGCATGGCCAGTCGATGACCGAGTACCTGGTCGCACTGCTCGTCGCGATGATGATGGTCGGCGTCAGTTTCAGCGGTGAAACCTCGGTCATCGGCCTTTTCCTCGATGCGGTAAGAACCGCGTTCGAGCGGCTCAGCAGTTTCCTGTCCCTCCCACTTTGAGAAGTAGCAAACCATGGCCTACCGGATCAACAAGAACTGGATCGTTCTGCTCGCCGCGCTCGGCGTCGGGGGGCTCGC
>JAIWOL010000132.1 GCA_020216925.1 Thiobacillus sp.
GGGTTTGGATTGGAATTGCTGGCGGTTTTGGATTGGAATGAGTGGCGGTTTTGGAGTGGAATGAGTGGCGGTTTTGGAGTGGAATATGCAGCGGATGCCGCCCATCAGTTGCGCACGCCAATTGCCGGCATCCGCGCGCAGGCCGAAACCGCGCTTGCCGGCGGCGACTGTCCTCATGCCTTGACGAAAATCGCCGAAGCCGCCCGCAACATGGGCGAACTGGTCAGCAAACTGTTGATGCTGGCGAAGGTGGATGCCGCGGAAACCGCGCTGCGCCTGACACCGCTCGACGGTGTGGCCGTGGCGCGGGCTGGGACGCGCGACTGGGTGCCGCGCGCCCTCGAATGCAGCGTGGAAATCGGTTTTGACGACAAGGGAGGAGATGCAGCGATGCTCGGCGATGCGCTGTTGCTCCGGGAAATGCTGGGTAATCTCATCGACAATGCCCTGCGCTATGGCGCGACCCGCATCAGCGTGGCTGTTGCAGGAAATGAACAAGGGGTGCTGTGGTGTGTGGAAGACGACGGCCCGGGCATTCCGGAAGCCGAGCGCACGGCGGTTCTGGCGCCTTTCCATCGACTCGGAGCCAGCGCGGGAGGCGCAGGACTGGGGCTTGCCATCGTAGAGCGGATAGCGCGTCTGCACGGTGCCCGGCTGCGGCTGAGCGCAGGCGCAAACGGCGTCGGGCTGGCAGTGACCGTGCAGTTTCCCAAGCCCGACGCCTGAAACGAGAAACCCCCGCATGGCGGGGGTTTCTCGTGGGCGCGACCGAACCAGCCTTACTGGCTGCTTTCGGATGTTGGCGCGGCGGCCGGGGCGTCCAGCAGCGCCTTCATCGACAGGCGCAGACGGCCCTTCTCGTCGGCTTCGAGGATCTTGACCTTCACGATCTGGCCTTCCTTGAGGTAGTCGCCGATGGCGTTGACGCGTTCGTGGGCGATCTGCGAAATGTGCAGCAGGCCGTCGCGTCCGGGCAGCACGTTGACGATCGCGCCAAAATCCAGCAGCTTGATGACCGGGCCTTCGTAGACCTTGCCGACTTCGACTTCGGCGGTGATTTCCTCGATGCGTTTTTTGGCGAGTTCGCCGGCTTCGATGCTGGTGCAGGCGATCTTCACGGAGCCGTCTTCCTGGATATCGATCTGGGTGCCGGTTTCTTCCGTGAGTGCGCGGATGACCGCGCCGCCCTTGCCGATCACGTCGCGGATCTTCTCGGGGTTGATCTTCATGGCGATGATGCGCGGGGCGTAGGCGGACATCTGGCCGCTGCCGGAGACGGCTTCCTTCATGATGCCGAGGATGTGCATGCGGCCTTCCTTGGCCTGCGACAGGGCGGCCTGCATGATTTCCTTGGTGATGCCGTTGATCTTGATGTCCATCTGCAACGCGGTGACGCCTTTTTCGGTGCCGGCAACCTTGAAGTCCATGTCGCCGAGGTGATCTTCGTCGCCGAGGATGTCAGTGAGTACGGCGAAGCGGTTGCCCTCCTTGATGAGCCCCATGGCGATGCCGGCGACGTGCGCCTTGAGCGGCACGCCGGCGTCCATCAGCGAGAGACAGCCGCCGCACACCGAGGCCATCGACGACGAGCCGTTGGATTCGGTGACTTCCGACACCACGCGCATGGTGTAGTCGAACTCTTCCTTGGGCGGCAACACCGCCAGCAGGGCGCGCTTGGCGAGCCGTCCGTGGCCGATTTCGCGGCGCTTGGGACTGCCGACGCGACCGGTTTCGCCGGTGGCGTAAGGCGGCATGTTGTAGTGCAGCATGAAGCGGTCAGAATAGCTGCCTTCAAGCGCATCGATGGTTTGCTCGTCGCGGCCGGTGCCCAGCGTGGTGACCACCAGCGCCTGGGTTTCGCCGCGGGTGAACAGGGCGGAACCATGGGTGCGCGGCAGCACGCCGTTGCGGATGGTGATGGGGCGCACGGTGCGGGTGTCGCGGCCGTCGATGCGCGGCTGGCCGGCGAGAATGCGGTTCCTCACCACACTCGCTTCCAGGCGGTGGAAGGCGTCCTTCACCGCGTTGGCGGCGACGGTATCCATGTCGGCGGTGATGAGCTCGGCGAAGGCCTGGTTGCGGACTTCGTCGACCGCAGCCATGCGGGCCTGCTTCTGCTTGATGTTGTAAGCGGCCTGAAGACCCGCTTCGGCGATGTCCTTGAGACGGCTGGTCATGGCCGTGTCCTCGGCTGGCGGTTCCCAGTCCCAGGCGTCGGCACCGGCTTCGTCGGCGAGCTCGTTGATCGCGTTGATCGCGGCCTGCATCTGGGCGTGGCCGAACATGACCGCGCCGAGCATCACGTCTTCGGGCAGTTCCATCGCCTCGGACTCGACCATCAGCACGGCGGTTTCGGTGCCGGCGACGACGAGGTCCAGCGCGGAATCCCTGAGTTCGGAATTGCTCGGGTTGAGCACGTATTCGCCGTTGATGAAGCCGACGCGCGCGGCACCCACCGGGCCGTCGAACGGCAGGCCGGACAGCGACAGCGCGGCCGAGGCGCCGAGCAGCGCGGGGATGTCCGCGCTGACCTCGGGGTTGGACGAGACGACGGTGGCGATGATCTGCACTTCGTTGAAGAAGCCTTCGGGAAAGAGCGGGCGGATCGGACGGTCGATCAGTCGCGAGATGAGCGTCTCGCCTTCGGACGGGCGGCTTTCGCGCTTGAGGAAACCACCGGGGATGCGGCCGGCAGCGTAGGTTTTTTCCTGGTAGTCGACGGTCAGCGGGAAGAAATCCTGGCCGGGTTTGACTTCGTTCTTGGCGACGACGGTGACGAGCACCACGGTGTCGTCGACGTTGACGATGACCGCGCCCGACGCCTGGCGGGCGATTTCGCCGGTTTCCAGCGTGACCTGGTGACGGCCATAGGTGAAGGTTTTCTTGATAGCGCTCACACGGGTTCCTTTCGAAGCAAAAACGCCCCGCGGGTGCGGGGCGTGCGAGTCAGGGGGCGAAATACCCCATCCACTGTGCCGATGCCGAGAGATGCCGGAACATCACAGTGGCGTGTAGTGTTACTTGCGCAGACCGAGGCGGTCGATCAGGGTCTTGTAGCCTTCGAGATTGGTGCGCTTGAGGTAGTCGAGCAGCTTGCGGCGGCGGCTCACCATTTTCAAGAGGCCACGACGCGAGTGGTGGTCTTTCATGTTGACCTTGAAGTGTTCGGTCAGGTCGTTGATGCGGGCCGTGAGCAGCGCCACCTGTACTTCGGGGGAACCGGTGTCGGCGGCGGCGCGCTGATAGTCGGCAACGATCTGCGCTTTTTGAGCGACGGTAACAGCCATGGTGTACTCCTTGATAATCGCGTGGCCTGCGGCTGAGCGGGACACGTTCCGTAAAGCGCCGGATTGTACGCGAAAACGCCCTGTAAATTCAAGTTGCCATCAGCCGGCGCGGCGTCAGACAGCCCTCTGCTGCGTCTGCCAGACCGACGAAATCGTCATCCCGGTAGACGCGAACCAGGCCGGCGAGGCCAGACCGGGTTTCGACGCGCCGGCCCTGGCGCAGCGCCGTGGCGTCTGCAGGATCGAGTTGCATGGCCGGCAGATGGGTGACCAGACAGTCAGGCGGCATCAACAGGTCAAGGCGGGCGTCTGGTGGCAGGGACTGGAGTGTGTCCAGCGTGTGCGCCTGCCTCAAATCGAAGCCGCCGGCGGCGGTGCGCGTGAGTCCGGTGAGACAGGCGCCGCAGCCCAGCGCTTCGCCAATGTCCTGCGCCAGCGTGCGGACGTAGGTGCCAGCGCTGCATGCCACGTCGAAGACTGCGCGCGGCGGCGAACATTCGACAAGATCGAGCGACGCGATGCGGACCCGGCGCGGCGGCCGTTCGAAAACCACACCGGCTCGCGCGTATTCGTAGAGCGGGCGGCCCTGGTGCTTGAGCGCGGAGTGCATGGGCGGAACCTGTTCGATTTCACCGATGAAGCGCGGCAGAACCGCTGTCACGGCGTCACATCCTGCTTCGACGGGGCGCTCGGTGAGCACCTCGCCTTCGGGGTCGCCGGTTGTGGTGGTGATGCCCAGCCGCATGGTGGCGCGGTAGTGTTTGTCCGATTGCAGAAGATAGCCGGAAAACTTGGTGGCTTCGCCGAAACACAGCGGCAGGAGGCCGTCGGCAAAAGGATCGAGGGTGCCGGTGTGGCCAGCCTTCAGCGCAGCGAGCAGCCATTTGGCCTTTTGCAGCGCGGCGTTGGAACTGATGCCGACGGGTTTGTTCAGCAGCAGGACGCCGTCGACGCGTTGCCGGATGATCTTCACGCGTCCTTGGCGGGCGCGGCGGACGGGTCTTCCTGCGGCGGCGTCGCGCTGTCCTCGGCCTGGGAATGTCTTGCATCCTCGGCAACAGCCGTTTCAATCAGGCGGGTGAGCGCCATGCCGTGCTCGACCGAGTGGTCGTAGACGAAGGTGAGCCTGGGCACGACACGTAACTGCATGCGATGCGACAACTGTGAACGCAGAAAACCACTGGCGCGCTGCAAGCCTTGCAGGCAGGCCGCGTGCTCGGCCTCTCCGCCAAGGGTGGTGAAGTAGACCTTGGCAAATTCCATGTCACGGTTCACGTCCACCTCGGTGATGGTGAGCATGCCGACGCGCGGATCCTTTACTTCCTGACGGATCAGCTCCGGCAGTTCGCGCTGGATCTGGTCGGCGACGCGGCGGGCGCGGGGAAAGTCTTTGGGCATGGGGGGCGGGGCTCAGGAACGAGACCCTGAATCCTTATTCTTACAGTGAACGCGCCACCTCGACCACCTCGAAGATTTCGAGGATGTCGCCTTCCTGGATGTCGTTGTAGTTCTTCAGCGACAGACCACATTCGAAATTGGCTTTCACTTCCTTCACGTCATCCTTGAAGCGCTTGAGCGAATCGAGTTCGCCCTGATGGATGACCACGTTGTTGCGCAGGACCCGCACGCCCGCACCACGCTTGACCACGCCATCGGTGACATAACAGCCCGCAATGGTGCCGACCTTGGAAATGACGAACACCTGGCGGATCTCGACGGTGCCGATGACGTTTTCCTTCTTTTCCGGAGAGAGCATGCCGGACAGGGCGGCTTTGATTTCGTCTACGGCTTCGTAAATGATGTTGTAGTAGCGGATATCCACGCCGCCCGACTCGGCGAGTTTGCGGGCCTGCGCGTCGGCGCGCACGTTGAAGCCGATCAGCACGGCCTTCGACGCCAGTGCAAGGTTGACGTCGGATTCGGTGATGGCGCCGACGGCGCTGTGGATGACGTTGACCTTGACCTCGTCGGTCGAAAGTTTGGTGAGTGCGTGCGCCAGACCTTCGTAAGAGCCCTGGACGTCGGCCTTGAGGATGACCGGCAGCTGCTTGACCTCGCCTTCGCCCATCTGCTCGAACATGGATTCGAGCTTGGCCGCCTGCTTCTTGGCAAGCTGAACGTCGCGGAACTTGCCCTGGCGGAACAACGCGATTTCGCGTGCCTTGCGTTCGTCGGGCAGCACCATCATGTCCTCGCCGGCGTGCGGCACGTCGGACAGGCCCTGGATTTCAACCGGGATCGACGGGCCGGCCTGCTGCACCGGCTTGCCGGCTTCGTCGAGCATGGCGCGCACGCGGCCGAACACCTGGCCGGCCAGCACCATGTCGCCGCGCCTGAGCGTGCCGGACTGCACCAGCAGCGTGGCGACCGGGCCCTTGCCCTTGTCGAGCCGGGCTTCGATGACGATGCCCTTGGCAGGGCCGTCGACGGGCGCCTGGAGTTCGAGCACCTCGGCCTGCAGCAGGATGGCGTCGAGCAGGCCGTCGATGTTGGTGTTGGCCTTGGCCGACACGTCGACGAACTGCGATTCCCCGCCCCATTCTTCGGGCGTGATGCCGTGCTGCGAGAGTTCCTGGCGGATACGCTCGGGGTTGGCTTCGGGCTTGTCGATCTTGTTGACTGCGACCACGACCGGTACTTCGGCCGCCTTGGCATGGTGGATGGCTTCGATCGTCTGCGGCATGACCCCGTCGTCGGCGGCAACGACCAGGACCACGATGTCGGTCGCTTTCGCGCCGCGCGCGCGCATGGCGGTAAAGGCTTCGTGGCCCGGCGTGTCGAGGAAGGTGATGATGCCTTTCTCGGTTTCGACATGGTAGGCGCCGATGTGCTGGGTGATGCCGCCGGCTTCGCCGCTGGCGACGCGGGTGCGCCGGATGGTGTCGAGCAGCGAGGTTTTGCCGTGGTCGACATGGCCCATGATGGTGACCACCGGCGGACGCGGCAGCAGCGCATGTTCGGCGGAGGGTGTTTCGTCGAGCAGGAAGGCTTCCGGCGTGTCCAGCGCGGCCGGCTTGCCGATGTGGCCCATTTCCTCGACCACGATGATTGCGGTTTCCTGGTCTAGCACCTGGTTGATGGTGACCATGCTGCCGAGTTTCATCAGCGTCTTGATGACTTCGGCGGCCTTCACCGACATCTTGTGCGCCAGGTCGGCGACCGTGATGGTCTCCGGCACCAGCACCTCGCGCACCACCGGTTCGGTCGGGGCAATGAAATTGCTGTCGTCCTGCCCGCCCTTGGATTTGCCCTTGCGGCCACGCCAGCCGGCATCCGGTGCGGCGCCGCCTCGGGTCTTCAACGCGCCTTTGCGGCGAGCGTTGTCGTCTTTCCAGTTGTCGGCTTTCTTGGCCGGTTTCTTGTCATCCTTGCCGGCCGGCTTGTCGGGCTTGTGCAGGGTTTTGACACCCGGCGCAGCAGGGGCAGCCGGCGTTGCGGCTTTCTGCGCTTCGGCAAGCTTGGCGGCCTCGCGGGCGGCTTCGGCCTGCTTGCGCAGTGCTTCGCGCTCGGCGCGCGCCCGGGCATCGGCCGCCTGGCGTTCGAGCAGCGCCTGATGACGACGGGTTTCTTCCTCGCGCGCCTTGATCTCGGCTTCGTTGAGAATGGTGGCTTTCCTGACCCGGGTGGTTTTCTTGGCGACGGGCTCGGATTTGACAGCGGGGGCCGGTTCGGGTGCGGCGGGGGCCTCGACCACAGCCGGTGTCTCTACAGCCACGGGTTCGACCCCTGCCGGTTCGGGCGTGACTTCGACGACAGGTTCGGGAGCGGCGACCGGTTCCGGCACGACAACCGGTTCGATCGCGGCCGTCTCTGCTTCAGCCTTGGCCGCCTCGACCTTTGCCGCCTCGATCCTGGCTTCTGCGGCCAGGGCAGCGGGGTCGCGTTTCACATAGGTACGAGACTTGCGCACCTCGACCTGAATAGTGCGCGATTTGCCCGAGCTGTCGGTTTTGCGGATCTCGCCGGTCTGCTTGCGCGTGATGGTGATCTTGGTTTTGCCTGTTTTACCGCCGCCGTGCATCTTGCGCAGGTAGTCGAGCAGTTGTGCCTTGTCGGCTTCGGTCACGGAATCGGCCGCATCGTTCTTGTCGACGCCCGCTGCCTTGAGTTGTTCCAGCAACAGCTGGGGCGGCAGTTTCAGTTCCTGTGCGAATTGTTCAACGTTCATGCAATCCTCGTGGCGTGTGGCCTGTTCAACCGGATGGTCGGTTAACCCTGAGCGAACCAGGGCGCGCGTGCGGCCATGATCAGTTGTTTGGCGCGTTCGGCATCCATCGCGGCCATTTCGGTCAGCTCATCGACGGCCAGCTCGGCCAGATCCTCGGTGGTGTGGACGCCCTTGCTGGCGAGCGTGCGCGCAGTCTCCGCATCCATGCCTTCGAGCGATAGCAAATCGCCTGCTGAAGCCTCGACCTGTTCCTCGCCGACGATGGCGGCGGTGAGCAGCGCGTTGCGGGCGCGGTTGCGCAGTTCGTTCACGAGGCTTTCGTCGAAGGCTTCGATCTCGAGCATTTCGTTGAGCGGCACGTAGGCCACTTCTTCCAGGGTGGAGAAGCCTTCGTCCACCAGAATCTGTGCAACTTCCTCGTCCACGTCGAGCTTGGCGATGAAGAGGTCGAGCGTCTTGCGGCTTTCGGTCTGCTGTTTCTCGTCCGCGGTCTCGCGCGACATGATGTTGAGTTCCCAGCCCGTGAGTTCCGACGCCAGACGCACGTTCTGGCCGCCGCGGCCGATGGCCATTGCAAGCTGCTCCTCTTCCACGACCACATCCATGGCGTGCTTGTCTTCGTCGACGACGATGGAACTGACCTCGGCGGGCGCGAGTGCGTTGATGACGTACTGCGCGGGGTCGGCAGACCAGTGGATGATGTCGACGCGTTCGCCGGCGAGTTCGTTGGTCACCGAGGTGACGCGCGAACCGCGCAGGCCGATGCAGGTGCCGATGGGGTCGATGCGCGGGTCGTGGGAGACGACGGCGATCTTGGCGCGCAGGCCGGGGTCGCGAGCGGCCGCCTTGATCTCGAGCAGACCTTCCTCGATCTCGGGCACTTCCAGCTCGAACAGCTTCATGATGAATTCGGGCGCGGTGCGCGACAGGATCACTTGCGGGCCGCGTGTGCCACGGTCAATGCGCAGCAGGTAGGCGCGCACGCGGTCACCCACGCGCAGGTTCTCGCGCGGGATCATCTGGTCGCGGTGCAAGAAACCCTCGACGCGGCCGGATTCGATGATGGCATTGCCGCGATCGACGCGCTTCACCACACCGTTGACCAGATGTTCCTTGCGCGCAAGAAAATCCTGGATGATCTGTTCGCGCTCGGCGTCACGGATTTTTTGCAGGATCACCTGCTTGGCCGCCTGGGCCTCGATGCGGCCGAATTCCACGTTTTCCAGCGGTGCTTCGATGTAGTCGCCCACCTCGATGTCGGGATGCGTGTCCTGTGCATCGACCAGCAGAATCTGGAAATCTTCAGACTCGAGTTCGGTTTCGGTGACAACCTGCCAGCGGCGGAAGGATTCATAGTCGCCGCTCTCACGGTCGATCGACACGCGCACGTCGGCTTCTTCCTTGAAGCGTTTTTTGGTGGCCTGCGCGAGTGCCTGCTCCAGCGCCTCGAACACCACTTCCTTGTCCACGTTCTTTTCGCGGGCCAGCGCGTCGGCCAGCATCAATATTTCTCGGCTCATCATTCCCTCCAGTCTCTCGCCTAAACCGCTGGTTTCAGGCGGGCACTGTCCACGTTTCTCAAATCCACTGATACAGCCTTGCCGTCGACCGCCAGCTTGACCGTACCGTCATCCAGCGCGACCAGCTGGCCGACCAGCTTGCGACGATTGTCCAGCGGCACACGCAGTTTCAATGTCACCATTTCGCCAGCGAAGCGCGTGTAGTCCTGCGGCTTGACCAGCGGGCGGTCGAGTCCGGGAGACGAAACCTCCAGCCGCTCGTATTCGATGTTTTCGACCGTGAACAAATGGGTCAGGTGATTGCTCACCGCGACGCAGTCTTTTATGGTGATCCCGTCGGGTTTGTCGATGAAAATCCGCACCAGACCGCGGCCGGCGCGCTCGAGCATCACCAGCTCGTAGCCGAGTCCGGCGAGCACAGGCTCCAGTCGGGCGGGTAAATCCATCATCGCGTTATCGGCACCACAAATAAAAAATGGGCAAAACGCCCATTTGTTCAAGAATCAAGCCGCAGCATTGTATCACTGCCAAGCGCGTTCAGGGAAGGGGAGGGATGGTGCCCGGAACCGGGATCGAACCGGTACGCCATCGCTGGCGAGGGATTTTAAGTCCCTTGTGTCTACCAATTTCACCATCCGGGCAAGGCGGACAGCGGGGGTGTCTGGAGGCGCGGGCCGGAGTCGAACCGACCTACACGGATTTGCAATCCGGTGCATAACCGCTTTGCTACCGCGCCCTGTAGGGCAAAGCCACAACAGCCTAAGTGAAAAGGGGAAAACGTTTGACCGTTTTCCCCGGAATTCTGGAGCGGGAAAGGAGGTTCGAACTCCCGACCTCAACCTTGGCAAGGTTGCGCTCTACCAGCTGAGCTATTCCCGCGTTGAAGGCTGCGCATTATGGTGGTTCCGTTTTTTTCTGTCAACACCTCAGACGTTTTTTTGCAGGGCCCGGACCGCCATCGCCAGGTAGTACGCCATGGAGACCAGAGTGAGCAAAGCGGCGATCCAAATGAGGATTTCGCCGAT
>JAIWOL010000133.1 GCA_020216925.1 Thiobacillus sp.
GAGGGCAATGGGCAGACCGGCGACCGGGGTCCAGTAGAGCAGCAGGACGATGGCGACCATCTGCGCCGTGGTTTTGAGCTTGCCGACGAAGGATACGGCGACGCTGGCGGATTTTCCGGCTTTGGCCATCCATTCGCGCAGGGCGGAGATGGTGATTTCGCGACCGATGATGATGAGGCCGATTAGCGGAGCCACGCGGTCGATGTCGATCAGCACGATGAGCGCGGCGGCGACCATGAGTTTGTCGGCGACGGGATCGAGAAAGGCCCCGAAGGCCGAAGTCTGGCCAAGCGCGCGGGCAAGGTAGCCGTCGAACCAGTCGGTCAGCGCTGCGACGCCAAAAAACGCCGCGGCGAGGAAATTGGCTTCATGCGGCGTGACCCAGCCGTCGGGCAGGTAGAACACCCCCGCCATCAGGGGGATGAAAAGAATGCGCAGCCAGGTGAGCAGATTGGGGAGGTTGAGCGGCATCAGTGCAGTGCGCCGTAGAGGGTTTCCGCCAATTCTCGGCTGATACCGTTCACCGAGGCAAGCGCGTCGACGCCGGCGTCCTTCACGCCCTGCAGGCCGCCGAAGTGTTCGAGCAGTTGTTTGCGGCGTTTGGGGCCGATGCCGGGGATGTCTTCCAGTGTCGACTGTATGCGTGCCTTGCCGCGCTTGGCGCGATGGCCGGTGATGGCGAAACGGTGCGCTTCGTCGCGCACCTGCTGGATGAGGTGGAAGCCGGGGTGATCCTTGGCCAGCCTGAGCTCGCGGCCGTCGGCGAAAATCAGCGTTTCGAGGCCGGGTTTGCGCGATTCGCCTTTGGCGACGCCGAGCAGCAACACGTCGGACAGCCCTAGTTCGGCCATGGCTTCGACCGCGCTGGATAGCTGTCCCTTGCCGCCATCGATCAGCAGCAGATCGGGCAGCACGCCGTTGTCTTGAACGCTTTTGTGGAAGCGCTTGGTCAGTGCGGCGCGCATCGCGGCGTAATCGTCGCCAGGGGTGATGCCGGTGATGTTGTAACGTCGATAGTCGGTTTTTTTCAGGTCGCAGCCTTCGTACACCACGTTCGAGGCGATGGTCGCTTCGCCCATCGTGTGCGAGATGTCGAAACACTCGATGCGTTTAAGCGCCGGCAGGTCAAGCGTGTCGGCCAGCGCGGCAAGACGCTGCATCTGATTGGCGCGTTCACCGCTGCGGCGTTCGGCGGCAAGGCGGGCATTGGCCAGGGCCATGGTGAGCCAGACGCGGCGCTGGGCGGTGACGCGGTGCTGCACGCTGATCTTTTTTTGCGCCAGGTCGGACAGCAGCGTTTCCAGCATGTGGGTGTCGAGGGCCTCGCTGACGAGCAGGCGCGGTGGCACCGGGTGGCCAGGATAATGCTGGGCGATGAACGCCTCCAGCGCCTCGGCCGGGGTGGCCCCTTCGCTGTGCTGAGGGTAGAAACTGCGGTCGCCGAGATGGCGCCCGCCCCGGATCATGGTGAGGTTGACCGCGATCACGCCGCCGGCTTCGGCCACGGCCAGCACATCCGCGTCGGACTCGCTGCCAGTTGTGTCCACGAACTGTTTTTCGCGCACCGTCGCCAGCATGCGCAGGCGGTCGCGCAAAAAGGCGGCGGTTTCGAAATCGAGTCGTTCGGCTGCCGCATGCATCTGCGCGGTGATCGCTTCGGTGAGCGCGGTGGCTTCGCCGCGCAGCAGCTGGGCGGCCTCCATGACGTCGCGCGCGTAGGCTTCGGGTGCAATGGCTTCCACGCAGGGCGCGGTGCAACGCTTGATCTGATGCAGCAGACAAGGGCGGGTGCGGTTGGCAAACACGGTGTCCTCGCAGCTGCGCAACTGGAAGACTTTCTGCAACAGCTGGATGCTTTCACGCACGGCATAACTGTTGGGGTAGGGGCCGAATGCCTGATCGGTCTTTTTGGGTGTGCCGCGGAAATAGGCCAGACGAGGGTAACGATGCCCGGTAAGCAGCAGATAGGGATAGGACTTGTCGTCGCGAAACAGGATGTTGAAACGCGGTTTCAGCCCCTTGATGAGATTGTTCTCCAGCAGCAGCGCCTCGGCTTCGGTGCGTGTGATGGTGGTGTCGATGCGTGCGACCGATTTGAGCATCAGTTTGATGCGCGGGCTCAGGTCGTTTTTCTGGAAGTAGCTCGAGACGCGTTTTCTGAGATCCTTGGCCTTGCCGACGTAGAGCACGGCATCGCCGGCGTCGATCATGCGATAGACGCCGGGCAGGGTGGGCAGCGAGGCGAGAAATTCCCGGGTGATACTCACGTGCGCCCCTTCAGGTCTCGTCGAGCAGTTTTCCGGCTATCGCCCAGTTCTCGTCCGGCAGTTCCTCGAAGGCGATATAGGTGTACGACGCAGGCTTGCCGGCGTGGCGCTCCAGCGTCGCGGTGATTTCCTCGGCAACTTTCTGCTTCTGTTCGCGGGTCAGGGTGCCAGCGAGCTTGATGGTGACGACGGGCATGTCAGGTCTCCTGAATCAGTTTGAACACGGCTTCGAACATTTCGGGCGTGAGCCGCCGCGTTTGCGTGTTGTAGCGTGAGCAATGATAGCTGCTGACCAGCCGCCGGCCGTCGGGCAGACGGTGGTCGCTGGCGTGGGCGAAAGGGGCGTCCCCGAGTTTGTGGCCGAGCGCGCGCAGCACGGCTTCATGCGCGATGCGACCGAGTGCCAGTATCGTCGCCTGCGCCGGCAGCGCGGCCAGTTCGGCCGCCAGGTAACGGTTGCATTCGCGGATTTCGCCTGGCTCCGGTTTGTTGGCGGGCGGCAGGCATTTCACGGCGTTGGTGATGCGACAACCGGTCAGCACCAGACCGTCGTCCGCAGCCACGGATTCCGGCGCGCTGGCATAGCCGAATTGATGCAGGGTGGCGTACAGCAGCACACCGGCATGGTCGCCGGTGAACGGGCGGCCGCTGCGGTTGGCTCCGTGCATGCCGGGAGCCAGACCGACGATGAGCAGGCGGGGCGCGACATCGCCGAACGCGGGAACAGGGCGGGCGTGGTAGCCGGGATGCTTGCTGCGGACGTCGTCAAGGAACCTCGCGAGGCGAGGGCAGGCACGGCAGTCAGGGTCGAAGCTTGCGTGGGTCATGACAATAAAAAACGCCCCACTTAGGGGGCGTTCATTGTAAGCGCGCCGGGTCAGCTTTCGATGGGGCCGGCGGCGGTCTGCATGTAATTCTGTTCGCCCATGCGCTTCATCAGGTCGAGCTGGGTTTCCAGGTAGTCGATGTGCTCTTCGGTGTCTTCCTGGATGCTGGTGAGGATTTCGCGGGAGACGTAATCCTTGACCGCTTCGCAGTGCGCAATGGCCTCGACATAAAGCGCGCGGCCACCCAGTTCGAGCTTGAGGTCGCAGGCGAGGCATTCGCCGACGTTCTCGCCGATCATCAGCTTGTTCAAATCTTGCAGGTTGGGCAGGCCTTCAAGGAAGAGGATGCGCTCGATCAGCTTGTCGGCGTGGCGCATTTCTTCGATGGATTCTTCGTACTCGTGCTTGCCCAGCGCCATCAGGCCCCAGTTCTTGTACATGCGGGCGTGGAGAAAATACTGGTTGATCGCGGTGAGTTCGGCCGTGAGGGCCTTGTTCAGATACTGGATGACTTTTTTGTCGCCTTTCATGGCTCTCTCCTGGAGTGATGAGGGAGCCCGGGGCCGCTGGCTGGTTTTCTGGACTGGCTAATGGGCAATCGGGCTGCCCGTCATTCTAGGGGATGCGCCGCGCAAAGCAAGCAAATACGCGGGTTTCGAGAGTGCAAGTAAAAATGAGAATAGAAGGTTTTTGCAACTGTTCCGGCGGGCCCGGGCCGCCAGAGAGGGGCGGATCAGGCTGCGGCCATCATGGCGTGGCAGGTCCGCTCCGCATGCGCGCACTGGCGCGCTTCACGCAGGACATCCTTGGCGCACTTGCCGCATTTGCCGCACTGGGTCGCCACGCCCAGCCGTTCGCCAAGCTGGCGCACGGTACAAACGCCTTCCTCGCGCACGACGCGATGAATGTCCGAATCGGTGACGTTATGGCACAGGCAAACGTACATGGTGCAAGCCTCAGGCGAATCTCGTATGCGATCCATCATGAAGCAAATGAGAATAATTGTCAATCATGTTCGTGTCGCATCGTGCAATCCGCAGGTCGGGGCAGAAGCGGGGCAGGCTTAAGGCGCGCAGGTTTGAACCGATACAGCGGATAGGTGAATAAGCAACCCACACAGGTCAGACAATCATGGATAGCCCGACCACACTGGCAGACTGGATAGCCTTGTTCAGCCAGGCCGAGCTGCCGGTACTCAAATCCAGCGCGCGGGCGCTGCACAGGCTTTACAGCGACGAGTCTGCACTGAATGCGCGCGCGGTGGCGGGCGTGGTGACCGACGACCCTCTGATGACCGTGAAACTGCTGCGCTACATGCAGCAGCGCAAACATGCACAGCAGCAGGTCGAGTTGATCGACGTGAAGCAGACGCTGTTGATGATGGGGATGGATACGTTTTTCCGTGACGTGCCGGCCCGGCCTATAGTGGAAGACATGCTGCGCGGCCATACGGAAGCGCTGGTTCACCTGTTGCATACCGTGCGGCGGGCGCAACGTTCGGCACACTACGCCTTTGACTGGGCCCTGCGTCTGCACGACCTGCATGCCGAGGAGGTGCAGGCTTCGGCCTTGCTGACGCATTCGGCAGAAATGCTGATGTGGTGTTTCAATCCCGCACCCATGCTCGAGATTCGCCGCCGTCAGCAAGCCGATCCCGGCCTGCGCAGCGCAGATGCGCAGAAGCAGGTGCTGGGGTTTACCGGCGTGGAACTGCAACGTCAACTGACGATCGAGTGGCGTTTGCCGGCATTGCTGCTCGACCTGTTCGACCCGGCCGAGGCCCGCTCATCGCGGGTGCGCAACGTGATGCTGGCCGTGAGTCTGGCACGCCACTCGGCGGCGGGATGGGATGATGCCGCCTTGCCGGACGACTATCTGGCCATTGGCGATTTGCTGCACATGGACCCCGACCGGGTCCGTGCGCTGGTCATGCACACGGCTGACGCGCACTGATCCGGCTCAGCCGTCTTTCGACACCAGTTTTTCTGCCAATGCGCGGGCGATCTGGCCGATTGCCGTCGACGCGGAGCAGGTCGGCTGCGACTGCATTAGCAACTGACGGCGCATCACCGCCTGGCGCACTTCGGGGTCGGCCGGGATGTCGCCCAGGTGGGATAGCGTGAATGACCGGCCAAGGCCGCTGACCACAAAACGGTCGAGCACCTGCTGGAGCTGGTGGGTGATGGCAACGCCCGATCCCGCGCGCGTGGTCTGATTCACGATGAGGCGAATCCGCTCGCGTTGCTGCTGGCCGACGAGCACCTTGATCGTGGCGTAGGCGTCGGTGAGCGAGGTTGGCTCCGGGGTGGCCACCATCAATATTTCTGAGGCGAGCGATACGGCGAACAGCACGACATCCGAGATGCCCGCGCCGGTATCGAGCAGAACCACATCGAAACGCGGCACCAGGCTGTGCACCACCCGCAGAAACTCGCCGCGCACCTCGGGGGTGAGCCGTGAGTACTCGATCATGCCGGAACCCGCAAGCAAGACCGAAAATCCGCCGGGCGCCGGCAGAATCGCCTCGTCCAGCGTGGCCTTGCCGGTAAACACATCGTGCAGCGTGAGCTTGGGGTAGAGATTCAGGACCACGTCGAGATTGGCCAGCCCCAGGTCGGCATCCAGCACCAGCACCCTGAGCCCGCGCTTGGCAAGGGCGGCGGCGAGGTTGGCCGAAACAAACGTCTTGCCGACGCCCCCCTTGCCGCTGGTGACGGCAATGACCTTGCCTATAGGGTGTACCGGCAGGTTGTCGGCCGCGTCGGACGCGGCAGGCGCGAGGGTGTCGTTCATGCGTTGACTCGGGGAGGGACGGGGCCGGGCAGGGCCAGTTCATCCAGTTCGAGCTGGCTGAAGAGCAGGCCTTTTTCCTCGGCGCTGACGGCCAGTTCGCGCGGCTGATCCAGGCACACGCGATTGCGGCCTTCGGTCTTGGCGCGGTAGAGCTGCTGGTCGGCGCGTTCGATCCACAGATCCGCGGTCGAACGCACCCATTCCGGCGCGTAGGCCCCGCCGATGCTGATGGTGACGGAAAGTGTCTGAAGCGGGGCGATGTCGATGGCGAGCGCGGCCACGCTGGCCCGGATGCGTTCCGCTACAGCCCGGCCGAAGGCCGGGCGGCAGTGCGGCAGGATCACGGCGAATTCCTCGCCGCCGTAGCGCGCCACGGTATCCACGGGCCGCACGCAACGAGCCAGACAGCCGGCGATGGCGCGCAGCACCTGGTCTCCAGCCAGATGGCCGTAGGTGTCGTTGATGGATTTGAAATGGTCGATATCGAGCAGCAGAAGCAGGACCGAATCGCCTGATCGCGCCACCGTCTCGATGGCGCGCGCCAGCACGCCGTGAAAATGCCGGCGGTTGCCCAGTCCGGTGAGCGGGTCTTTCAGTGACAGGTCGCACAGGCCGTCGATGACGCGTTGCAGATAATGCACGGCGGACTCACCTGGATCGCGGTCGCTGTTCTGCGCATCATGTTCGAGCAGGGCGCGGGCATCGTCGAGCTGCAGGGCGTGCAGGTCGACGAGCGAATCGGGAAGCAAAGACGTCAAAACGGTGAAACCGGGCTGTCAGCGGAATGGCCCGAGTATGTGGGGATTGCGGGCAATGAGCAAGCCCGGGTAAAACGGGGAATGCGCCGGGCCTGTGCCTGTCAGGCTGCGCTGCCAAACCCCCGGTCGGCGGCGATGAAGGGCGCCTTCAGGCCGGCCAGACGGCAACTCTGGGCGATGGGCCCTGCCGGAAACAGGGTGTAAAGAAGCTTGAGACCGCCCCGGGCGTGGAAATGCTCATCCAGCGCATCGTGCAATTCGCGCAGGTTGATCGGGCCGATGTCCTGATGGCGGGCGTAGTAATGCTGCAGCGCGCGGATCGCTTCCCAGTGGTCGGCGGTCAGCGTCAGTCCTTCTTCTCGGGCAATGCGCTCGGCGTCGGCGCGCGTCCAGTCGAGCGGCGCATCGGGGAATTGCGGATCGGTGGCGGCGTCGCGCAGCCAGGATGTGATATCGCTTGAAAGGTGGAACATGGCGGGCTCCTCAAAGGCTTTCTCCGGACTCTCAGGGTAGACCAGACCGGGGCAGGCACAAGCAGATTCCGCCGATGGGCAGCGCCGCCTCGTGGATAATGCCGCCGCATGAACGCAGTTCCCTACTGGCGGCTGTCAGGCTTCTATTTCTTCTATTTTGCCTTTGTCGGGGCGATGTCGCCGTTCTGGGGGCTGTATCTGCAATCGTTGGCCTTCAGCGCAGTCGAGATCGGCGTGCTGATGTCGCTGCTGCAGGTGATGCGGATCTTTGCCCCCAATATCTGGGGGCATATTGCGGATCGCACCGGCCGGCGCACAGCCATCGTGCAGCTGGCGGCCTTTGGCAGCATCCTGGCTTTCTGCGGCGTGTTCTTTGGCAGCAGCTTCTGGTGGATGTTCGCTGTGATGGCGGCGTTGAGTTTCTTCTGGAGCGCGTCGCTGCCGCTGGTCGAGGCCATGACGCTGTCGCACCTGGGCGACCATATCGGCGCGTACGGCCGGGTGCGGCTGTGGGGGTCGATCGGTTTCATCGTCATGGTGGTGGGGCTGGGCTATGCCTTCGACGCGATTTCCATCGCCTGGCTGCCCTGGGCGGTGCTGGCGGTGATGCTGGGCATTGCGGTGTTCGCGCGGGTGATCCCCGAAGCGGAAATCCTTGCCCATCCCAGCGACGCCCATTCCATCTGGGTCATCGTCAAGCGCCCGGAGGTGGCGGCGCTGCTCGCCGCCTGCCTGTTGATGGCGTTTACCCACGGGCCTTATTACACCTTCTATTCGATCTATCTGGTTGACCACGGCTACGATAAATCCACGGTAGGCTGGCTGTGGGCGCTGGGCGTGCTGTGCGAGATCGGCATCTTTCTCGTCATCCCGCGCATTTTTGCGCGGGTGACTCCGCGCACCCTGATTCTTGCCAGTTTTGCGCTGGCGGTGCTGCGCTTCCTGCTGATTGCCTGGGGTGTCGAATCCACCTGGGTGGTGTGGGGAGCGCAGACGCTGCATGCCTTTACCTTTGGCACCTATCATGCGGCGGCGGTGGCGCTGATTCACCAGCATTTCCGGGGACGCCATCAGGCGCGCGGCCAGGCGCTCTATACCAGCCTGTCGTACGGCGTGGGCGGCACGCTTGGCGGCTTGCTCAGCGGGGTGACATGGGAAGGGCTGGGGGCGGACTGGACCTTTACGCTTGCAGCGGCAAGTGCCGCGCTGGCGTGGGGGGTGTACGCCTTCGCGGGCAAACCCCGTTCGACGCATGAGGGTAAACCGGTCAAGCTATGAAATAATTCGTCTTTCCCGTTGATTGCCACGGTTTTCGCATGCCCGGCCTTACCCTGTACCAGAAATTGTGGGATGCCCACGTCGTCCACGTCGAACCCGACGGCCAGACGCTGCTCTACATCGACCGTCACCTGGTGCATGAGGTCACCAGTCCGCAGGCGTTCGAGGGCTTGAAGCTGGCACACCGCACGCCGCGGCGCGCCGATGCGGCCGTGGCCGTGCCCGACCACAACGTGCCGACGACCGACCGTTCGCAGGGCATTGCCGATCCGGTGTCGCGCCTGCAGGTGGAAACGCTGGACGCCAACTGCGCCACCTTCGGCATCCGCGAGTTCAAGATGGACGACATCCGCCAGGGCATCGTCCATGTCATCGGTCCGGAAGAAGGACTCACGCTGCCCGGCATGACCGTCGTCTGCGGCGATTCGCACACCTCCACCCATGGCGCGTTCGGCGCACTGGCGTTCGGCATCGGCACGTCGGAAGTCGAGCACGTGCTTGCCACCCAATGTCTGTGGCAGAAACCGTCGAAAACGCTGCTGGTCAAGGTCGACGGCATACTCGGGCGCGGGGTTACCGCCAAGGACATTGCGCTCGCGGTGATCGGCAAGATCGGCACCGCCGGTGGCACCGGTTATGCGATGGAATTCGGCGGATCGACCATACGCAGCCTGTCGATGGAAGGACGCATGACGCTGTGCAACATGGCGATCGAGGCCGGCGCGCGCGCCGGCATGGTCGCGGTGGACGACACCACGATCGACTACGTGAAAGGCCGTCCATTTGCGCCGGCCGGAGCTGCCTGGGAGCAGGCTGTGGCCTGGTGGAAAACGCTGCATTCGGATGCGGACGCAGTGTTCGACACCGTGGTCGAACTCGATGCCGCGGCCATCGAACCGCAGGTGACCTGGGGCACCTCGCCCGAGATGGTCACCACTGTGCATGGCCGGGTGCCCGACCCCGCCGCCGCCCCCAGTGAGGTGAAGCGTCACGACTGGACGCGTGCGCTCGAATACATGGGGCTGGCTGCCGAAACCCCTATCGGGCAGATCAATATCGACAAGGTTTTCATCGGTTCCTGCACCAATTCCCGCATCGAAGACCTGCGCGAAGCCGCTGCCGTGGTCAGGGGCCGCAAGAAGGCCGCTTCGGTGAAGCTGGCGATGGTTGTTCCCGGTTCGGGTCTGGTCAAGCGGCAGGCCGAAGCCGAAGGTCTGGACAAGATCTTCCTCGACGCCGGTTTCGAGTGGCGCGAGCCCGGCTGTTCCATGTGCCTGGCGATGAACGCCGACCGGCTCGAGCCGGGCGAGCGCTGCGCCTCCACCAGCAACCGCAATTTTGAAGGCCGCCAGGGGCAGGGCGGGCGCACGCATCTGGTCAGCCCGGCCATGGCTGCGGCCGCCGGCATTGCCGGTCATTTTGTCGACGTACGCACTTTTTAAGGAGAACACACCATGAAACCGATGATCGCCGCATTGATGCTCGCCATGCTGACGCTGGCGGGGTGCAATACCGTGCAGGGCATGGGGCAGGACATCCAGAAGGCCGGCGGCGCGATCGAACGCGCAGGCAGCAGATAAAGTGCAGGCTTTCACCACCCTCGA
>JAIWOL010000008.1 GCA_020216925.1 Thiobacillus sp.
CGGCCTGGTTTGTCCACTGGACCGGGCCAACGTCGATACCGATGCGATCATTCCCAAGCAGTTCCTGAAGTCGATCAAGCGGTCGGGCTTTGGGCCCAACCTGTTCGACGAATGGCGCTATCTCGACCACGGCGAACCCGGCATGGATCCCGCCAGCCGCCAGCCCAATCCCGGTTTCGTGCTGAACTTTCCGCGCTACGCCGGCGCGTCGGTGCTGCTCGCGCGCGAAAACTTCGGCTGCGGGTCAAGCCGCGAACACGCTCCCTGGGCGCTGGAAGACTACGGATTTCGCGCGATCATCGCGCCGAGCTACGCCGACATCTTCTACAACAACTGTTTCAAGAACGGCATCCTGCCCATCGTGCTTGACACGGCGACAGTCGGGCGCCTGTTCGCTGAATGTGAAGCGCACGAGGGCTACCGTCTCCGAATCGACCTGGAGCGGCAGACCGTGACCACGCCCAGCGGCGAAGTGCTGGCGTTCGAGGTGGATGCGGGGCGCAAGCACCGTCTGCTCAACGGTCTCGACGACATCGGACTGACCCTGTTGCAGGCCGACAAGATCAAGGCGTATGAAGAACGGCGCAAGGTGGACGCGCCGTGGTTGTTTGATTGATTGTTTAACAGGGAAGCAGGACGGCTGATGGTTTTTCTCCCTTTCCCCGCTGTCCCCGCTGTCGATTCTTGCAGGCAAGGCTAATGAAACTCGCAATACTCCCCGGCGACGGTATCGGCCCAGAAATCGTTGCCCAGGCCGTCAAGGTTCTGAATCTCCTCAAATCCGAAGGCGCAGCCATTGAAATGGAAACCGCGCCCATCGGCGGCGCCGGCTACGACGCGGCTGGCGATCCTCTCCCCGAGGCCACGCTGAAACTCGCGCGCGAGGCGGATGCCGTGTTGCTGGGTGCCGTCGGCGGCCCCCGCTACGACGCGCTCGACCGGCCGCTGCGCCCCGAGCGGGGCCTGCTGCGCATTCGCAAGGAACTGAACTTGTTTGCCAATCTGCGGCCCGCGCTCCTGTATCCCGAACTCGCCGGCGCATCGTCGCTGAAGCCCGAGGTGGTGTCCGGCCTCGACATCATGATCGTGCGCGAGCTCACCGGCGACGTTTACTTCGGCCAGCCGCGCGGAATCGAGGTGCGGAACGGGGAGCGCGTCGGCTTCAACACCATGCTGTATTCCGAGTCCGAAGTGCGCCGTGTCGCCCGCGTTGCCTTCGGCATTGCCATGAAACGCGGCAAGAAACTCTGTTCGGTCGAGAAGGCCAATGTGCTCGAATGCTCGGAGCTGTGGAAAGCCGTGATGATCGAGGTGTCAAGGGACTATCCCGAGATCGAGCTTTGCCACATGTACGTCGACAACGCCGCCATGCAGATGATCAAGTGGCCGAAGCAGTTCGACACGATAGTCACGGGCAACCTCTTCGGCGACATCCTGTCGGACGCGGCATCGATGCTGTCGGGCTCGATCGGCATGCTGCCGTCGGCCTCGCTCGACGAACACAACAAGGGCATGTACGAACCCATCCACGGTTCGGCGCCCGACATCGCCGGCAGGAATCTGGCAAATCCGCTGGCGACGATCCTGTCGCTGGCGATGATGTACCGCTACACCTTTGCCGATATCGCAACGGCCGACCGCATCGAAAACGCGGTGAAGAAAGTGATCGCGCAGGGCTATCGCACGGTTGACATCTTCACCGAGGGCGCGCAGAAGGTGTCGTGCAGCGAAATGGGCGACGCAGTCGTCAAGGCGATGTGATTCTTCCCGCATGATGCGGGAGAAGTTTTCTGGAGACTTCAAGAATGATGAAAGTAGGACTGATCGGCTGGCGCGGCATGGTGGGCTCGGTACTCATGGGCCGGATGAGGGAAGAACACGATTTCGACCACATCGAGCCGGTCTTTTTCACCACGTCGAACGTCGGCGGCAAGGGACCGGATATCGGCAAGGACGTGCCGCCGCTCAAAGACGCCAACAGCCTCGATGAACTGCGCGCCTGCGATACCCTCATCAGCTGCCAGGGCGGCGATTACACGCAGGCAATCTATCCTCAGCTGCGCGCCGCCGGCTGGAACGGCTACTGGATCGACGCTGCATCGACCCTGCGCATGAAGGACGAGGCCATCATCATCCTCGACCCGGTCAACGGCCAGGTGATCCGCGACGGCATCGCCAGCGGCGTGAAAACCTATGTCGGCGGCAACTGCACCGTATCGCTCATGCTGATGGCGATGGGCGGGCTGTTCGATGCCGGTCTGATCGAATGGGTGTCGCCCATGACCTACCAGGCGGCGTCCGGTGCGGGCGCGCGCAACATGAAAGAACTCATCCTGCAGATGGGGGCGATCCATGGCGAGGTGGCCGATATGGTCGGCGACCCGGCTGCGGCGATTCTCGAAATCGACAGAAAGGTCGCCGAATTCATCCGCTCCGACGATTACCCGCTCGACGCCTGGCCGGTGCCGCTAGCGGGCAACCTCATCCCGTGGATCGACGTGGCGCTGGCGTCCGGCCAGTCCAAAGAAGAATGGAAGGCACAGGTCGAAGCCAACAAGATCATGGGCCGCAGCGACCGTCAGATTCCCATCGACGGGCTCTGCGTGCGCGTGGGCGCCATGCGCTGCCACTCGCAGGCGCTGACCATCAAAATGACAAAGGACGTGCCGCTGGACGACATTCACGGCCTGCTTGCCGCGCACAACGACTGGGTGAAAGTAGTGCCGAACGACCGCGACATCACCATGCGCGAGCTGACGCCTGCCGCCGTGACCGGCACCCTGACCGTGCCGATCGGCCGGATGCGCAAGCTCAACATGGGCCCCCAGTACCTCACGGCGTTTACCGTCGGTGACCAGCTGTTGTGGGGCGCGGCAGAACCGCTGCGCCGCATGCTGCGCATTCTGCTCGAAGGCTGAAAACAACACCGGGCGCGGGATGGGCTTGTCTTGGTGCGATTTATGCTCTAAAGATTGCCTTTGACGCGCCGTCAATTAAGGCGTCGAGTATTCAACGCCCGTTGCAGAAGCGGGCACAGGGGAGAAACCGGATGAAATTGAAGCGCTTCACCACCCAACTGGCCGCTGCCGGCCTGATCGCGTTGCCTCTCATGGCAAACGCCGCCGGGCTGGGCAAACTGTCGGTACGTTCGGCGCTGGGACAGCCGCTTGCAGCCGAGATCGAACTCTTCGCCGCCGACAAGTCCGAGCTGGACAGCCTGTCGGCCACACTGGCCTCAGACCAGGCGTTTCGCGATGCGCGTATCGATTTCTCTCCGGTGCTGTCCACCCTGCGCTTTGCTGTCGAGAAAAAACCCGACGGCAAAGCGGTGTTGAAAGTCACGTCCTCCCGCCCGGTCAACGATCCCTTCATCGACATGCTGGTCGAACTTTCCTGGGCCTCGGGCCGGCTGGTACGCGAATACACCATGCTGCTTGACCCGCCGGGCGTGGCGGCGGAGCAGGCTGTGCCGCCTGTCGCGCCCACGCCCGCACAGGTCGTGACCCCCGTCCCCAAAGCCGCCACACAGAATGGCACCCCTCCCGCAGCCACGGCTGCCGTCGAGCCGGATGCCCGACCCGCTGCGAAACCGGCCCCGGCTGCCCAGCCGGCGCCCGCCGCCAAGCCCCGGCCAGACGTGCCGGGTAATGTTGTCGTCAAGCGTGGCGATACGCTCGCCGGCATCGCAAAACGCGTACAACCGGACGGGGTGAGCCTGGAGCAGACTCTCCTCGGCCTGTATCAGAAGAATACGAATGCATTCGACGGCAACATGAACCGTCTCAAGGCGGGCAAGACCCTGAATGTGCCAGAAGCCAGTGAGCTCTCTGCCATTTCCCGCAAAGAAGCCGTTCGCCAGATCAAGCTTCAGGCAGATGACTGGCGCGCCTACCGCCAGAAACTGGCGGATGCCGTGAGTGCTGCGCCCGATGCCGCGCCGGCGCCTGGCCAGGCCAGTTCCGGCAAGATCACACCCAAGGTGGAAGATCGCGCCAAACCCGCGCCCGATGCGCAGAAGGACGTGCTCAAGTTGTCGAAGGTGCCGTCGGAAGACGCCAAGGCCAAGGCGGACGAAGCCCGTGCTCTCCAGGACAAGCTGCGCGCCCAGGAAGAAGACGCGATTGCGCGCCAGAAAGCGCTGGAAGAATCCGACCAGCGTGTTGCCGTTCTGGAAAAACAGATCCAGGACATGCAAAAGCTGGTCGACATGAAAGAAAAGGCCTTGGCGGACGCCGAAAAGCCTGTCGCCCCGCCTGCACCTGAAGCCCCGCCTGCGCCCGCGCAGGCACCGGCCCCTGTTGTCGAAACGCCGGTTGCGCCAGCGTCCACGGAAAACTGGTACGACCCCCTGCTCGCCAATCCGCTGTACTGGGGGGGAGGACTGGCAGCCCTGGGCCTGGGCGGCCTGCTGTGGTGGATGATGGCCAGCGGCGGTCGCCGGCGCGCCAAACCGGTCAATACCGCAGCGCTTGAAGACAGCATCATGAGCGGCGGTGACCTGCACCCCAACACTGTTGTGGGTGCGGCGTCCGGCGGCAGCATCAACACCGGCGATACCTCCTTCCTCACCGATTTCAGCCAGGCCGGCCTCGGCACCATCGATACCCATGACGTCGACCCCATTGCCGAAGCCGACGTCTACATGGCGTATGGCCGCGATGCGCAGGCCGAGGAAATTCTCAAGGAAGCCATTGTCAAGAATCCTGATCGTCACGAAATCCGCCTGAAACTGCTGGAGATCTACGCCGCGCGCCGCAATACGGCAGCGTTTGAGACGGTGGCCGGCGATCTTCTCGCCGTGCTCGGCAACAAGACCAGCCCCCTGTGGGACAAGGCCCGTGAAATGGGGCGGGGCATCGATCCGGCCAACCCCCTGTACGGTGGCGTTCAGGCCGGAGGTTCGCCGGCTGCAACTGTGGTGGCCTCAGCCGCCATCGCAGGCGGGGCCATGGCTATGGATCATGCTCCGAACCAGGCGGAGGCGGCCCAGACCCGAACCGAGCCAGAAACGGATCCGGTGACTGCGAGCACGCCGATGGAATTCGAAAGCGCGGGCCATGTGCTCAATTTCGAGTCGCAACCGGACGCGGCTGCTCCCGCGGCCCCCGCTTATATCGAACCGGGCACCCAGGGGCTGGATTTTGATCTGCCGGAACTGGACCTGCCCGACAACGCCGATGAACTGAAGCTCGATCTTGGTCTGGAAGAAGACAACGGTCCCGACAGCAAATTCGATTTCAGCGGCCTGGATCTCGATCTGGGCGAAGGCGGCGACAGCGAACTCGACGAAGTCGGCACCAAACTCGACCTGGCCCGGGCCTATGTGGAAATGGGTGACAAGGAAGGCGCCCGAGAAATCCTCAACGAAGTTCTGGCCGAAGGCAGCGAACGGCAGAAAGCCGACGCAAAGGGCCTGCTCGCCACGCTTGGCTGATTCCATCCATCCCGCCGCACGCCTGATGCTATGGGGCGGGTGGGCGGTGGCGGTGGAAATCGCCGCGCCCCTGCCCCTGGGGCTTCTGGCCGTCGTGCTCACGACGGCCTTTGTGTTTTCTGCCGTGCGTCAGCGCGCGCGCCGATTGCTGCGTCGCACCCGCTGGCTGTTGCTGGTGCTGTTTGTCGCCTATGCCCTGAGCCTGCCGGGAAGCCCTCTGTTCCCGGCATGGACGTGGGCGAGTCCCACTGTCGAAGGCATCGAAACTGGCGCATGGCGCGTGCTCCGGCTCGTGATGCTGGTGGCGGGACTGGCCGTGTTGCTGGCGACCACCGAGCGCAACCAGCTGATCTACGGACTCTACGTACTGGCCAGACCGTTGGCCCGGCTAGGCTTTGACCGCCGCGCCTTCGCGGTCAGACTTGGCTTGGTGCTCGACTACGCCGACGCTCCGCCACCTGCAAACTGGCGCGAAGCGTTCGTGTCTGCCCGCGAGGATGATGGCAGCCCGGCGCGGTTGCTCCTTCCGGCGCAGAACTGGCAAACCCGGGATAGCGCCGTCATACTCGCTGCCTTGCTCCTGGTGGGCGTGGTCTGGGTGTGATGCCTGTCGAGGGGGCTGTGGCGAAATGCGGATAGTCATTGGGCTGGAGTATCGCGGTGTCGGCTTCTGCGGCTGGCAGTCACAGCCGCGCGGATGCGGTGTGCAGGACGCACTGGAAACCGCCATCGCCGCGATTTCCGGGATGAAAACCCCTGTCACCGCTGCCGGCCGTACCGATGCGGGCGTACATGCGGCGTTCCAGGTGGCGCATTTCGATGTGTCGGTCGAACGCCCGCTGACCGCCTGGGTGCGGGGGGTGAACAGCCATCTGCCCCCGGGCGTAGCCGTATTGTGGGCGCGGGAAATCAGTGAGACGTTTCACGCCCGCTTCACTGCTGTTGAGCGCGCTTACCGTTATGTGCTGCTCAATCATCCGGTGCGACCCGGCCTCAACGAGGGTCTGATAGGCTGGTACCACCGGCCGCTGGATGTGGATGCGATGAACCGGGCGGCGGCATATTTGATCGGACAACACGATTTTTCTGCTTTTCGCGCGGCCGAATGTCAGGCGAAATCACCGGTCAAGGAATTGCGCCTCGCCCATGTCGAGCGACGCGGCGATACCCTGCTGTGCGACTTCCGGGCCGACGGCTTTTTGCATCACATGGTGCGCAACCTGATGGGCAGCCTGATCCTGGTCGGCGCCGGGGTGCGGGCGCCGGAATGGTTGGGAGAACTCCTGGCGCAGCGTGACCGTACCCGTGCCGCGCCAACGTTTGACGCCGCCGGCCTGTATCTGACCCACATCCGGTATCCTGCCCACTTTGCTTTGCCGGAAAGCTCGGAGCGATGGCAGTTCGCGTAAAAATATGCGGGATCACCCGTATGGAAGACCTGCGCATGGCCTGCGATGCGGGCGCGGACGCGCTGGGTTTTGTGTTTTATGACAAAAGCCCGCGTAACGTGTCCATCGAGACCGCAGCCATGCTGGTTCGGGGGTTGCCCCCTTTCGTGCACTCGGTGGGGCTTTTCGTCGATGCCGCGCCGGCCAGCATCGAAACGGTACTGGCGTCGGTTCCGCTCGACCTGCTGCAATTTCACGGCGACGAGACCCCGTCCGAATGTGCGCGTTACGGTCGGCCTTTCGTCAAGGCCGTGCGGGTCAAAGCCGGCACGGATTTGTTAAAATGCGCGGCCGATTTCGGAGCGGCGCGCGGTCTGCTGCTCGACGCCTACGTGCCCGGCGTGCCCGGCGGCACCGGCGAACGCTTCGACTGGTCGCTGATTCCGGAAAACCTGCCGCTGCCGGTCGTGCTCTCCGGCGGGCTAGACCCCGACAATGTCGCTGAGGCGGTGCGCCGCGTCCGGCCCTGGGCAGTGGATGTATCGTCCGGCGTCGAAGCGGCAAAAGGCATCAAGGACGCCGCCAAGGTGGCGCGGTTCATTTCACAGGCAAAGGCAACATGAAGCTCACCGATCTCCCCGACTCCCGCGGCCACTTCGGTCCCTACGGCGGCATCTTCGTCGCCGAAACCCTGATGGCGGCGCTGGAGGAACTGCGCGTCGAATACGACCGCGCGCGTCAGGACCCAGCCTTCATGGCCGAGTTCGAATACGAACTCAAGCACTACGTCGGCCGCCCCAGCCCGGTGTATCACGCCAGACGGCTGTCCGCAGCCTACGGCGGCGCACAAATCTACCTCAAGCGCGAAGACCTCAACCACACCGGCGCGCACAAGATCAACAACACCATCGGCCAGGCGCTGCTCGCGCGCCGCATGGGCAAAAAGCGCGTCATCGCCGAAACCGGCGCCGGCCAGCACGGCGTTGCCTCGGCCACGGTCGCTGCGCGCTATGGCATGGAGTGCGTCGTCTACATGGGGGCCGAGGACGTTGCGCGCCAGTCGCCCAACGTCTACCGCATGAAGCTCCTGGGCGCGACCGTGGTGCCGGTGTCGTCTGGTTCGAAAACACTGAAGGACGCGCTCAACGAAGCGATGCGCGACTGGGTGACCCACGTCGAATCGACCTTCTACATTCTCGGCACTGCCGCCGGCCCGCACCCTTACCCCATGCTGGTGCGCGACTTCCAGTGCGTGATCGGCCGCGAATGCATCCAGCAGATGCCAGAACTGGCCGGCCGGCAGCCGGATGCGGTCGTGGCCTGCGTCGGCGGCGGCTCCAACGCCATCGGCATCTTCCATCCCTATATTCCGTTCGACGGCGTGCGCCTCATCGGCGTCGAGGCGGGCGGTTCCGGCATCGCCAGCGGCAAGCACGCCGCCCCGCTCTCGGCAGGCACGCCCGGTGTGCTGCATGGTTTCCGCAGCTATCTCATGCAGGACGAAAACGGCCAGATCATCGAGACCCATTCGGTCTCTGCCGGCCTCGACTACCCAGGCGTGGGCCCCGAACACAGCTGGCTCAAGGATGCGGGACGCGCCGAGTACGTTGCCATCAACGACGATGAGGCCATGTCGGCTTTTCATGACCTATGCAAATTCGAAGGCATCATTCCCGCGCTCGAGTCCAGCCACGCCGTGGCGCAGGCCAAGAAGCTCGCGCCGACGATGGACAAGGACCAGATCATCCTCGTCAATCTCTCGGGACGCGGTGACAAGGACATCGGCACTGTGGCGAAACTGGCCGGGATCAACCTGTGATTCAGGCGGTTGGGCATTTCCCGGCCGACTTGTGCGAGCTCTATGAAATCCACGAGTGGAAACACGCGTCGGCAATTCTGAAGCACGATTTCACGCAGGTATGGGACGATCTTGTCGCCATGTTGCGCGTATCTCGCTTACGCAAGTCGTGGATCACGAAGGGCGGCGGAAACAAATCCGAGCTTGCCAAGTGGGTGGATACGTTTCCTGGCGCGCGCGGCTGGGTGGAAAAACAGTTCGCTACTGCAATGGTTGTAGATGAGAGGAAACTGGAGTCCCCTACGCACAAGGTCGATTGCTGCAAGAACCACATTGCCCTCGAACTTGAATGGAACAATAAAGATCCTTTCTGTGATCGCGATCTGAACAACTTCCGCTTGCTGTTCGACCTGCGCGCGATCAGTGTCGGTATTATCCTGACTCGCTGTGACGAATTGCAGGATATTTTCAACGAACCAGGTCGCGGCAGTTCGTATGGGAATTCGACGACACATATGTCGAAACTGCTTCCGCGCATCGAGGGTGGGGGCGGAGCAGGGTGTCCTATCGTCGCCATCGGCATATCCAAGGCGCTATTCGAGGTAGACGAATGACCGACTTCAATCGCGCCTTCCTTGAAACGATTGGCGGCCGGAAATTCAGCACGATACTGGCTGACTCTCCGTGGCAATTCGCCAACCGCACCGGCAAAATGGCGCCCGAACACAAACGCTTGAACTGCTATCGGACCATGAGTCTGCGCGAGATTTGTGAAATGCCGGTGCAGCTCGCGGCCGATACCCCTTCGCACCTTTACCTGTGGGTGCCGAACGCCTTGCTACCCGAAGGTCTGGAAGTCATGCGCGCCTGGGGCTTCACTTACAAGACTAATCTGATCTGGCACAAGGTTCGGAAAGATGGCGAGCCGGATGGACGCGGTGTGGGTTTCTACTTTCGTAATACAACCGAGATCGTTCTCTTCGGTACCCGGGGCGCGATGCGTACGCCCCAGCCAGGCCGCACCCAGGTCAATATCGTCAAAAGCATGAAACAGGAACACAGCCGCAAGCCGGATCGTTTCTACGATTTGATCGAAGCGTGCAGCCCTGGGCCTTATCTCGAACTCTTTGCCCGCGGTGCGCGCCCGGGCTGGCAGGCTTGGGGCAACCAGGCCGAAACCTGCGAGATCACGTGGGATACATACAAGAACAATAGTGGTGGCAACGTGCTGCCTTTCCAGAAAAAACCAGGAATCTGAATCATCATGAGCCGCATCGGCCAGACTTTTAGCGCGCTGAAAGCGCAGAACAAAAAAGCCCTCATCCCCTTCATCACCGCCGGTGACCCTGGCAAGGGCATGACCGTGCCGTTGATGCACGC
>JAIWOL010000070.1 GCA_020216925.1 Thiobacillus sp.
GCTGGTGGAGGCGGGAGCCGACATCATCGAACTGGGTGTGCCCTTTTCCGATCCCATGGCCGACGGGCCGGTGATCCAGCGTGCATCCGAGCGGGCGCTCGCCAACAAGGTGGGTCTGAAGGACGTGCTATTGATGACGGCGGAATTCCGCAAGGCCAACAGCACGACGCCGGTGGTGCTGATGGGCTATGCCAACCCGGTCGAGCGCATGGGCTACGCGGCGTTTGCCGAGGCCGCGAAAGCAGCGGGCGTGGACGGCGTATTGACGGTGGACATCCCGCCAGAGGAAGCAACAGGCGTGGCGGATGTGTTCAAGGCTGCCGGCCTCGATCCCATTTTCCTGCTGTCGCCAACAACGCCGGAAGCGCGGGTGGCCCAGGTGGCGGCGGCGGCGGGTGGATTCATCTATTACGTGTCCCTGAAAGGGGTGACCGGGGCGGCCAATCTGGATACCGACGAAGTGGCCAGAAAACTGGCGATGGTGAGAAGCCACTGTGCGTTGCCGGTGGGTGTGGGATTTGGCATCCGCGATGCGGCGACTGCCGAAGCAGTGGCGCGCATCGCCGATGCCGTGGTGGTGGGCAGTCGCATCGTCAATGAAATCGAAACCGCGTCCGAGGGCGAGGTGGTCGAGCGCGTGAAGACGCTGGTGCGCGATCTGCGCCGGGGTGTCGACGCCGCGGGCAAGTAAGCGGAGAAAAACATGAGCTGGTTCCAGAAAATCCTGCCGCCCAAGATCAAGCGGCGCGTCCAGACGGCGAAGAAATCGATGCCCGAAGGGCTGTGGTCGAAATGCCCGGCATGCAACGAGGTGCTTTATCGCGCCGATCTCGAAAGCAATCTTGAGGTATGCCCCAAGTGCGGCCACCATCATCGCATCGGTGCGCGTGCGCGGCTGGCGATGTTGCTGGATGCCGAAGGCCAGCACGAAATCGGCGACACCGTCACGCCTCACGACCCGCTGAAATTCAAGGACAGCCGGAAATATCCGGATCGTCTGAAAGATGCCCAGACCGCCACCACCGAAACCGATGCGCTGGTGGTGATCGGCGGCAGCATCAAGGCGGTGCCAGCGGTGGCGGCGGCGTTCGAGTTCAAGTTCATGGGCGGGTCGATGGGGTCGGTGGTGGGTGAGCGTTTCGTGCGCGGGGTCGAAGCCGCGATCGAATCGAACTCGGCGTTCGTCTGTTTTTCCGCCAGCGGCGGTGCGCGCATGCAGGAAGGCCTGTTCTCGCTGATGCAGATGGCGAAGACCTCGGCCGCGCTGACGCAGCTGTCGCGCCATCGCCTGCCCTTCATCTCGGTGCTGACCGATCCCACCATGGGCGGCGTGTCGGCGAGTTTCGCCATGCTGGGCGACCTGATCGTCGCCGAACCCAATGCACTGATCGGCTTCGCCGGCCCGCGGGTGATCGAGCAGACGGTGCGCGAGACGCTGCCGGAAGGCTTTCAGCGCGCCGAATTCCTGCTGGAAAAAGGCGCCATCGACCGCATCATCGACCGCCGTCGGATGCGCGACGAACTGGCCACGACGCTGGCGATGATGATGGGGCGCCCCGCTCTGGCGGCGTAGTCGCCGCCCCCGGCCAGCCGCGTGCCTTGCCATGAGTAACCGCCCTGCATGCGGGCAGCGCCGCGCGAGATTGTTCACCACGCCATGACTGCCTCTCCCCCGGCCAGCCTGAATGACTGGCTCACCCGCCTGGAGTTGCTGCATCCGACAGCCATCGAACTGGGACTGGAGCGGGTGCGCCGCGTGGCCGGCGCGCTCGCGCTGAGGCCGGGTTGTCCGCTGTTGACCATAGGCGGCACAAACGGCAAGGGCTCCACCTGCGTCACGCTCGAAGCCATGCTTCTCGCGGCGGGGTACACGACGGGGCTCTACACTTCACCCCATCTCCTGCGCTACAACGAGCGCGTGCGAATCGCCGGACGCGAAGCGGGCGACGCCGAACTCGTGGCGGCTTTCGAAGCCATCGAATCCGCGCGCGGCGAAACCTCGCTCACCTATTTCGAGTTTGGCACGCTGGCTGCGATGCTGCTTTTCATTCAGGCCGGAGTCGACGTGGTCATACTCGAGGTGGGGCTGGGCGGCCGGCTCGACGCGGTCAACCTGTGGGACGCCGACGCTGCCCTTGTGACCAGTGTCGATCTCGACCATCAGGACTACCTGGGCCACACGCGCGAAGCCATCGGTTTTGAGAAGGCCGGCATTTTCCGTCCAGGGCGGTCGGCCTTGTGTGCCGATCCGGATCCGCCGTCCAGCCTGCTGGAACATGCGCGCGCCATCGGCGCAGATCTGCGCTGTATTGGCCGTGATTTCAGCTACCTGCGCAGCGGGGCGGGCTGGACATGGCGGGGCAGGCATGCGGTCTGGCAGGATTTGCCATTCCCGGCGATGGCAGGCGCGTACCAACTGCGCAATGCCGCAGCAGCCCTGGCTGCGCTGGAGGCGGTATCCGGGCAACTGCCCGTGGACGCCGCGGCGATCCGCCAAGGCTTGCGGCAGGCGTGCGTGCCGGGCCGTTTCCAGACCATCGCCCAGGCGCCTGCCCTCATCGTGGACGTGGCGCACAACGCGGAAGCCGCGCGGGCGCTGGCGAGCGCGCTCGACGACACGCCGGTTGCAGGCCGCACCCTGGCCGTCATCGGCATGTTGGCCGACAAGGACGCGAGTGCCGTCATCGAGGCGCTGCGTGGCAGGGTGGACGTCTGGTGGGCCTGCACCCCGGATTCTCCGCGTGCGCGCGATGCGGCCAGTCTTGCAGCAACGATACGAAACGTCCTGCCAGGAGCGGACGCGAGACTGGCCGCGACCCCGGTGGACGCCCTCGCAGCGGCGCGAAGCGCCGCGCGTGAAGGTGATAGAATCCTTGTCTTCGGTTCGTTTACCACCGTTGCCGCAGTCCTCGACCATGCCGCCACCCAGCAATGAGCAAGACCTGAAGCGCCGCGCTCGGCGCAGGCTGATTGGTGCCGTGGCGCTCACTCTCCTGGCGATCATCGTGTTGCCCCTGCTGCTCGAAGACAAGCCGCCACCGGCAAGCTCGCTTGCAGTCAAAATGCTTGCAGCCCCGTCGGACGAACCGGCCCGGCCTGAACCCGCTCCAGCCGCGTCGGCCCCCACGCCGCCGCCTGTCGGCCAGGCCCCGCCCGCGCCGCGCCCCGAGCCTGAAACTGCTGCGCTCGCCCCCGTGCCTCACAAGGCCGTGCCGTCGCCGGCGGAACACAAACCGGTTCCCCGGCCGGAGGTCAAACCCGAAGCAAAGACCGAAGCGAAAGCGGCCCCCCTTCCGCCTGCCGCCCAGCCTCCGCTCAAGCCCGCCGAACGGACAGCCCCGCCCGGCCCCGCCCAGGGTACGTTCGTGGTGCAGTTGGCGGCGCTGTCCGATGCGGCCAAGGCGCGCGCGCTCGCCGCGCGCGCTTCGCAAACGGGCCTGCCGGCGTACACCGACGCGGCCGGCAAGCTGACCCGCGTGCGCGTCGGGCCTTTCCCCAGCCGCGAAGCAGCAGTGGCGGCGGCCGTAAAACTCGCCGAAAACGGCCTGGCCGGGCAGGTCATCGCCAAGTGACCCTGCTCGACCTGATCGTGCTGTTGCTGCTGCTGCTGACCGTGCTGCGCGGGCTGATGCGCGGTTTCGTCGGTACGCTGTTTTCGCTGGGGGCCTGGCTGCTGGCCTTTTTTGCAGGCAAATGGGGGGCATTGCTGGTGGGGCCGTGGTTGCCGTTTGGGGCGGACAATCCGGGTATCCAGTATTTTGCGGGCTTTGTCGTGGTGTTCCTGGCGGTGTTGATCGGGGTGCTGCTGCTCGGGCATGTGCTTGGGGCGGTGGTTGCCGCTGCCGGGCTCGGCCCGGTCGATACCGTGCTGGGTGGCGTGTTGGGCCTGGCCAAGGGCGGGGTGATCCTGGTGGGGCTCACGCTGGCGGCGGGACTCACCGCGCTTCCGCGCACCGATTTCTGGCAGAAAGCTGCGTTCTCGGGCAGCTTGCAGACGATGGCGCATGCGGTTTTGCCGCTGCTGCCGAATGAAATTGCAAAACACGTTCGTTTTGAACACAAGTAGGTGAGGCTATGTGCGGAGTAATCGGAATCGCTGCCAACACGCCGGTGAATCAGTTGCTGTACGACGGGCTGATGGTGCTGCAGCATCGCGGACAGGATGCCGCCGGCATCGTCACGGCGGAAGGCAGCCGGTTCCACATGCACAAGGGACAGGGTCTCGCGCGCGATGTGTTCCGCACGCGCGACATGCGCAATCTGCTGGGCGACATGGGCGTGGCGCATGTGCGCTACCCCACCGCGGGCAGCGCCTCGTCGTCGGCGGAGTCCCAGCCGTTCTATGTGAATTCGCCCTACGGCATCGTGCTGGGTCACAACGGCAACCTCACCAATACCCACGAGCTGAAGGAGGCGCTATTCCGCAGCGACCTGCGTCACGTCAACACCAACTCGGATTCCGAGGTGCTGCTGAACGTGCTGGCGCACGAACTCCAGGTGCGCGCGTCGGGGCGCCAGTTGAGCCCCGATACGATTTTTGGTGCGGTGGCCGGCGTGCATGCGCGCTGCAAAGGCGCCTACGCAGTGGTGGCCTTTATCGCCGGTTACGGCCTGCTGGCGTTTCGCGACCCGTACGGTATCCGCCCGCTGGTGATCGGCGTGAACGAGAGCGTGACCCCGCACGAATACATGGTGGCGTCGGAAAGCGTTGCCATCGATGCGCTGGGCTTCCAGCTGCTGCGCGACGTGGCCCCGGGCGAAGCCGTGTTCATCGACAGCCAGCGTCGCCTGCACAACCGCGTATGCAGTGACAAGGCCGCGCTCAACCCGTGTATTTTTGAATATGTGTACCTGGCGCGCCCGGATTCGGTGATGGACGGCGTGTCGGTCTACAGCACCCGCCTGGCGATGGGCGTATCGCTCGCCGAGAAGATCAAGCGGGAGTTCTCTCATCTCAAAATCGATGTGGTGATTCCCATCCCCGACACCAGCCGGCCTTCTGCGTTGCAACTGGCGAACCACCTCAACGTGCCTTACCGCGAAGGTTTCATCAAAAACCGTTACATCGGCCGCACCTTCATCATGCCGGGGCAGGCGCTGCGCAAGAAATCGGTACGCCAGAAGCTCAACGCCATTGGCGAGGAATTCAAGGACCGCAATGTGTTGTTGGTCGACGATTCCATCGTGCGCGGCACCACCAGCCGCGAGATCGTGCAGATGGCGCGCGATGCCGGAGCG
Source organism: Thiobacillus sp. (assembly GCA_020216925.1). GTDB lineage: Bacteria > Pseudomonadota > Gammaproteobacteria > Burkholderiales > Thiobacillaceae > Thiobacillus. The sequence goes on from JAIWOL010000070.1 coordinate 5,239, forward strand.
GCCAAGGTCTATTTCGCCTCGGCCTCGCCCCCCGTGCGCTATTCCAACGTCTACGGCATCGACATGCCGACCCGCAACGAACTGATCGCCAATGGCCGCAGCGACGGGGAAATCGCCCGCGAGATCGGCTGCGATGCGCTGATCTACCAGGATCTCGACGCGATGGTGGGGGTGGTGAAAGCCGCCAACCCCGCCATCGCCGATTTCGATACTTCGTGTTTTGACGGGCGCTACATCACCGGCGACGTCACGCCCGAGTACCTCGAGTACGTCGAGGCCGTGCGCAATGGCGAGACGCCGCCGTCGGCGCTGTCGACCCAGCAACTGGATTTGAATCTTGCAACGGGAACCTGAACCAGCCTGCACAGCCCAAAAACGCCCCCGGACCGGTACCCTGTTCGGAGGTTTCATTTTCAGGAACAGAGCATGAACGAAGCATACGACCTCGATACGCTGGGTGTGCGCGCCGGCACGGTACGCAGCCAGTTCAATGAACATTCGGAGGCCATGTTTCTCACCTCCAGCTTCGTTTTTGGCAGCGCGGCCGAGGCGGCTGCGCGTTTCAAGGGCGAACAGCCGGGACCGATCTACGCGCGCTTCACCAACCCCACCGTCAACATGATGGAAACCCGGCTGGCCGCGCTGGAAGGCGCAGAACGCGGCGTGGCCTTTGCTTCCGGCATGGCGGCGATTCTGGCCACGGTGATGGGGCTGATGCAAGCGGGCGAGCATGTGGTGGCGTCGCGCTCGATTTTTGGTTCCACCGTGCAGCTGTTTTCCAACATCCTCTGCCGCTTCGGTATCGAAACGACCTATGTGTCGCCGACCGATCCGGCGGAATGGCGCGCGGCAGTCAAACCGAACACGAAACTGTTTTTTGTCGAATCGCCGTCCAATCCGCTGACCGAGGTGAGCGATATCCGCGCGCTCGCCGACATCGCGCATGAAGCGGGCGCGTGGCTTGCGGTGGATAACTGCTTCTGTTCGCCCGCGCTGCAAAAACCCCTGATGCTCGGGGCCGATATCGTGATCCATTCCGCGACCAAGTATCTCGACGGTCAGGGACGGGTTCTGGGGGGGGCCGTGCTCGGTTCGCAGGCGCTGATGGAAGGCGTGTATGCCTTTCTGCGCACGGCAGGCCCGACGCTGTCGGCGTTCAATGCCTGGGTCATACTCAAAGGCATGGAAACGCTGGCGATCCGTATGGAGGCGCATTCGCGCAATGCGCTGGCGCTGGCGCGGTGGCTGGAGGCGCAGCCGCAGGTGGCGCGCGTGCTGTATCCCGGCCTGCCGTCGCACCCGCAGCATGCACTCGCGATGGCGCAGCAGAAAACCGGGGGCGGTATCGTCGCGTTCGAGCTCAGGGGCGGGCAGCCGGCCGCGTGGAAACTGATCGACAGCACGCGCTTGCTGTCGATTACCGCCAACCTGGGCGACACCAAAACCACCGTCACCCACCCGGCGACGACCACGCACAGCCGCATGACGCCGGAACAGCGCGCCGCTGCCGGCATCGGCGACGGATTGGTGCGCATCGCCGTGGGGCTTGAGTCGGTGGCGGACATCCAGGCCGATCTGGCGCGGGGGCTGGCCTGATGATGCGGCGCTGGCTGACGCGGAGCATCGGGCTGGCCCTGATCGCCGGCGCGGCGCAGGCGGCCGACATGACCGTGCTGCGTTATGTGGAGCAGTACCCGGGTGATCCGCCGTATGTGACGCGGCTCCTCGTGACTCCCGCCTTCATGCGCATGGACAGCGGGGAGGATGCAGGCGATTTCGTGCTGCTCGATCGTCGCGAGAAGACGGTCTACAACGTGATGCTCGGCAGCGGCATGGCAATGGCCTTTGTTCCAGGCCGGCTGCCGGCGCGGCCAGCGGCCTGGCGCGCCCGGCTGGAAACCCGGCCTGGCGCGGCAAGCACCCTGAACTATCGCCTGCTTGTGAACCGGTCCGTGTGCAGCGAAGGCAAGCTCGCGCCAGGCGCCGCGCCGGATGTGGCGCGCGCCTTGGGCGAATTGAAATCCGTGCTGGCGGTGACGCAATATCGGGTATGGCAGGCATCGCCGCGCGAGATGCAGAATGACTGCGATCTGGCCAACCTGGTATGGGAGTTTGGCCGCGTGCTCAAGGCGGGCCTGCCGCTGGAGGAAACGGAAGCCGGCGGGCGGGTGCGTCAGTTTGAAAGTGAAAGCCGCATGCCGCTCGATCCGGCGCTGTTCAGCCTGCCTGAGGGCCTGCCGGTTCTCAACGCCGATTCATAAGGCCGGCAGTTCGAGGCGGCAGCCATGGCTGTCGCAGACCACATAACCCCAGCGGTCGTACCAGTCAGGCAGCACCCAGCGTTCGCAAGCGGCCTGTCCGACGCGATGCGCATGCCGTGCCGGACGATGCGTGTGGCCGTGGATCAGGCGGCATGCGCCGTGGCTGTTGAACGCGCGTTCGACTGCTCCCGGGTTCACATCCATGATCTCGGCCGTTTTGCCGGCCTTGGCCGATTCGCTGCCGGCACGGGCCTGCCGGGCCAGCCGCTTGCGCAGCGCGAAGGGCAGGTGACGGAGCAGGGCGAGCACCAGCGGCCGGCGCACGCGCCGGCGAAAATTCTGGTAGGGGATGTCGTCGCTGCACAATGTGTCGCCATGCATCAGCAGCGTGGGCGTGCCGTAGAGATCGATCACGCTGGGGTCGGCGATGAGGTGCATGCCGGCTTGCCGGGCATAGGTTTGCGCGAGCATGAAATCGCGATTGCCATGCAGGAAAAACACCGGCGTGCCGGCGGCGGACAGCGTCTTGAGCCGGACTGCGGTGCCGTGTGCGACGCGTTCGTCGTGGTCGTCGCCGATCCATGCCTCGAACAGGTCGCCCAGGATATAGAGCGCATCTGACCCCGCAACGTCTTCTTCAAGAAAACGAAAAAAACGCCCGGTGGCAGCCGGGCGTTCGTCGGTGAGATGCAGGTCGGCAACGAAAAAAGTGCGGCCTGCGCCTCTGCCTGAAACCAGGTTTTCCGGCATGTTCAGATGATTTCTGCCTTTTCGATGATCACGTCTTCCATTGGCACGTCCTGATGGCCGGCGCGGCTGCCGGTCTTCACTTTCTTGATCTTGTCGACCACGTCTGTGCCGTCGACCACCTTGCCGAACACGCAATAGCCCCAGCCCTGCGGGGTGGGCGAGGTGAAATCGAGGAAACCGTTGTTCTTGACGTTGATGAAAAACTGGGCCGTGGCCGAGTGCGGGTTGGGCGTGCGCGCCATGGCGATGGTGTAAGCCTCGTTCTTCAGGCCGTTGGCAGCTTCGTTTTCGATGGTGCCGCGTGTGGGCTTTTGCGTCATGCCGGGTTCGAAGCCGCCGCCCTGGATCATGAAACCGTCGATGACGCGATGGAAAAGGGTGCCGTCGAAAAAGCCGTCGCGCACGTACTGCAGAAAGTTTTCCACCGTTTTCGGAGCCTTTTCGGCGTCGAGTTCAAGTGTGATGACGCCGTGATTGGTGGTGAGCTTGACCATGCTTGTCCTTAAAGTGAGGTTTCGTGAAGGATTTTCCAGCGGCCGTCTTCGCGGCTCCAGAACTGGTGCTTGAAGGTTCGGTCGCTGAGGTTGTTGCTCTGGTAGTTCTGTTCAAAACTGACCAGGGCGAAATCGGGGCGATCGGGATAGAGCATGAGGCCGACGCGGTCCAGGCCGATCTTGATCCAGGATTTGCTGGCATTGACCCTGCGCTTGCTGGCAGCAAACGCTGAAAAATCCTGTTTGCCGCTGCGGAACTGGCTGCTGTAGTGGGCCATCAGCCGGTTGACATCACGGCTTTCCCAGTCTGCACGCCAGGTGTCGAGCGCAGAGGACAGTTCGGCGCGGCGGGCGTCGAGCACATCGTATGCCACCCAGTCGATCGACTCGGTGATGACGACTGGCGTTTTGCCCGCCTGAATGTAGCTGCCGAGCCGGACCAGATCGTCGTTGGCCAGCACGACGCAGCCTTCGCTGGCGCGTGGTACGCGGCTGTAGGTGTCGCTCGGGCTGCCGTGGATCCAGATGCCGTGTCCGGTGCGGCCCTGCCGCTGATCCCATTCGTTGGGGTAGTTGAGTGTCCAGGCGCCGCTGCCGTAGAAATCGCTCAGCTCGCGCGGCGATTTGTAGCCGTTGACGGTGTAGATGCCGACCGGCGTCCGGTTGTCGCCTTCCTTCCGTTTGCCGATGCCGGCCTTGCCGATGGTGACGTAAAAATCGGCCACCCGCACCGGCAGACCGGCCCGGTTTTCATAGACGTAGAGGCGCGAGCGGCTGGCATCGACCACCAGCACATGTTGAGCGTCACTCGGCAGTTTGAGCAGGTACGCCGGCACCTTGTCGTTGGGCAGCGTTTCGGTCAGCGCGCGCACGCGCTGGCGTGCCTCTTCGCGCAGCTGATCGAGTTCGCCGCTTGCCCGGCCGGTATTCCCCAGCGTGCGCAGAGGGTGCGCTCGCGCAAGCAACAGGTCGCCCTTGACGAGTTGGGCGAGGCGGAAATTGGGGTGGGTGCGGGTCAGCTGGTCGACCGTGTCCAGTGCTTCCGGCAGCCGGCTCTGTGAGACGGCGAGCAGGCTGCTGGCCAGCTGGCGATCGACCTCCCCCGCGCCGGCAGAGGCAGATGACAGCAGCAGAAAAGCGGCAAGCCAGGAACGGGTCATGCAGGTCAGCGCGCGGTTTCTTCGACGATGCGCCATTGCCCGTCGATCTGGGTGAGTTTGAGCGTCTTGGTCACGGTGGAACTGAGACGGTCGGAAC